>JANXLY010000147.1 GCA_025354885.1 Acidobacteriota bacterium
CCCGGCGTATCCGCCAGCATCAGCACGATCTTTAGCAAAGTCGCAGATACGACAACTGCCGCCGCCGCTTCCTAAGTCAAGCGGAAGCAAACAAAAGACTTCCAAATAGAGAATGGCCCACTTCGGTGGGCCATTCTCTATTTGTGTTCTACCCCGGTATGCTTCTCTTCACGGATCGGCTCACTCACTCCAACCACTCTGGCAAGATTTACCAAAGAGGGATCCACACAATAAGCCTCCCGTTCCGCAGTGCTTCGGCTTTCCTCAGCCGTCCACCTCGTTCTATCCCGCTTAATCATCCCCAGCCGATATTGCCAAACCAGAATGATCATCTGGATCCCAAGCCAGAATGCTTTTGAAAAACTGCCAGTCACAGATGATTCGCCCACCCGGCTGCGGTAGTTCACCGGAATCTCAACAAACGGGATGCCATGCGCCACCACCTCCATCAACAGCTGCGGGCCAAAGTGAGATCCGCCAATCGTCAAGTGGGGTCGGATCCGACGCAACGCGTTCGCGTCAAATAGTCGTAAGGTGCATCCCATATCGGTCAGCATCGTAGTGTTGAACAGCAGCTCCGTCATCTTTGCCACCGCCCAGTTCCCCCAGCGCAGAAACAAGCCCATATTCGCTCCAGCCCAGATGAATTCCCGGCTCGTCCGTGTTCCGAATACCACCGGCACATCGTCCGAATAGGCCAGCAGTTTCACCAGATCGCTTGGATTGAAGGTTCCATCCGGCTCTGAGAGCACGATGAGATCTGACTTGCAGTTGTCAATGCCACAAAGCAGAGCATTTCCGTAGCCCTGCCTGGGCTCCATGATCTCTACCGCTCCCGTCCCAGCCACTTCTTCCGACGTCCCAGCTGCGGCATTGTTGTTTACGACGATCACTTCATCCGCAAGACCCGTCGCAAAGTAGCCTAGTGTCGCCGCCCGAATGGAATCTTTTTCGTTGTAGGTCGGAAAGATAACGCTTACTGTTTTGCCTCGCCACATAGCTTCTTAGCTCCCCGTTCCCTTCTCGGCAACAATGAGAAATTGCCCTGCAAATGGCCGCCACGGCAAGGCAAGGTAAAGTCTTACCAGCCAACTCGCCACTGGCATTCCAGACTTCATGCTGAACGGGGTAAAGCGGGGCTCAGCATGTACAATCCGATATCCGGATGCCCTGAGAAAATCGCTAAACCCATTGTCTGTGTAAGCAGTGCGATGTGTGTAGTCATCAAAATAGCGTCGCGGCTCAAGTCGAAAGTTCGGTTGCACCACAATCAGACGCCCACCAGGCCGCAAGACTCGATGCGCCTCTGCCAGTATCGAGGCCCCCTGCTCCAAAGTGAAATGCTCAAAGAAATTAGAAGCAAAAACCGTCGCCAAACTACCCGTTTCAATCGGCAAAGGCTCAAGCGCAGACTGAATCAGTGGCTGGACATCTTTTCCCCAATACGCAACCAATTCAGGATTCATGTCGAGCGCCCACTTCGCTCCAGCTCGAATCTCGCGCGAAAACTCTCCGTATCCTGCACCCAGTTCCAGCAAGCCTCCCGCCGGATTCACCCATCTCTGCAGGTAGCTGGCCAAAACGCTCCATACCTTGGCCCTTCGAGGGTCGTATGAAAATCGAATCTCATGGTACGTACTCATTGTGGCTTCCAGTGTGGTTCCCATAGCTTCCTTCATTGCACTATCGACGATTTCGGCTGATAAATATACAGCCCATTCAGATTCGGGCCGTCCAGCTGCGCTACCAAAAGATAGTGCTGCCGGATTGCATCCATTTGCGCTGCTGCAAGCCGCGGAATCTCCGGATCCGGATCAGGAGTCTTTTGCAGGTCGTCGTAAAGCAGAATCGTCTCGAAATGGCTCTGCTCAATATCCCGCAACACTTCGGCCCCATCCACTCGCCCTGCCTCCACAAGCAATCGATAGATCAGAGTCTCCACTTCGAGGCGACGCCCCGCGCGCAACAACGCATTCGTGTCCGTAGACAAAACCCGCCCACTTCCAGCCAAATATGGACGAACGCCTTCTACCTGCACTCGAAACTTGGCTTCGCGCTCAATCCGGTTACTCAACCCGGAGGAAGCGACACGCAAATTCTGCACGCCATAAATTGCCAAAGGCAAAATCAAAAGCGTCACCCAACTCTTGCTCCCTCGCGCTAAAAGTGAAAAGAGATCCAGCGCCCTTAGAGAACAACAAGCGCAGACAATCAACAACACGGAAGTCTCGATCAGATAATTCGAGTCTGCTCCAACCTTAGCCGAGGTCCCCAGAAAGACCAGCGAAGCAAATCCAAGGTATACAAATGGAGACTTCAGCTTCATTTCCAGGCTCGGCCTAAGTCCGGCCACCAGAATCAGAATCAGCGGCGAAAGCACGATCAGCATGTACTCCATGGGCAGCCTCAGCTTGTAAAGCGCAAAAGGATTGAGGTTCGCCTTTACAGTATTTAAGAGAAAGCGCCCATCCATCAGAACATTCAATCCCAACACAATCCCCCCGCCGACCACACCCACAAGCACTCCAAAACGAAGCGCCTTCCGCCAATCCACCAGCCAGAGCAAAATGAAGATTGCGAGGGGAGCAGCCACGACTGTCTGTTTGGTGAACAAACCGGCAATGGCAAATAGCGCAGCCCAATCCAGCGTTGCTTCACCGAGAACTTCAAAGCGTGCGTACAGATAGAAGGAAGCGATTGAAAGTGCGGTCGCTAACATATCCACCTGCCCCACCATGCCCCAGCCCAATAGCAGTTGTGTCATTCCAGCGAGTGCCAGGCCTGTCCAGGCGTAAAGCCGTTCTCCCGTATAAAGCAGCAGGATTTTCCAGATCAGAGATCCGATCCCCGCAAGTGCAAGGATGCTGATCAGCCTTCCCGCCAGGAGCAGTGGAATTCCAAGTTTGTACAGCCCAGCCAAAAGGCCATAGAACAAGGGCATGTACGCGCACACCGTGTAAGGGTATTGCTTGAGGTCGTAATACAGCTTGCCTTCTTCCGCAAAGCTGAAAGCTTGCGTCGCAACAATCCCTTCCGGCTGCGTAAACTCGCTCTGTGCCCAAAAAGCCACACCCACATGAGCCACTACGACAAGCAGAGAGATGGCACAGGCAACAAAAGCAATGCGGCGATAGCGTAGCATTCCATCCTCTACCCCTCTTCGCCCTAGTACTTGCATACGGACAATAATCGGCAGAAACTAGAGTGTTCTGTAGTTTCCGCTGTCCGTTCCCCGCTCAGATTAAGGAATTGATGTCGTTGAAGTACTGGGACAAAGACCTGTCAAATATAGACCGCGTACCATAGACGGCCTCCCCCGGCGATGGATACTCTTGCATCAAGAATCGTCCCAACGAATGAACCGAATCCAAGGTGTTTTCCAATCTGCGAGCTTTGTACAATTCGCCTACCTGCAGGTGCTGGACCTGCTAAGTACAATTGCCTTCCTGCTGCACGGCGTAGGCGAAGCGAATCCTCTCGTGCGCTGGTCGATGAAACTGGCCCCGAATCCGGTCACCGGCCTATTGATCGTCAAACTCGCCGGATTGCTTCTCGCACTTTACTGTGTCCAGGCTAACCGTGATCGGCTTCTCTCGCGTATCAATTTCTTCTACGCGGGGCTTATCGCCTGGAATCTGGTCTGCCTGGTTTTAGCAACCCGGCTCTAAATCGGCAGATGCCTTAGTTCTTGTATTTTCTAAGCACAGCCAGCACTCGGCCTTGCAGGATCAGATTGCTCTGCGGCACGCGAATCGGCTGCATCGAAGAATTCGCCGGCTGCAATCGGATCATCTCCCCCGACTCACGGTAGAAACGCTTTAGCGTAGTCTCCATGCCGTCCACAAGAGCGACGACAATGTCCCCGTCCCGCACATGATTCACTTTCTCCACCAGCACAAAGTCGCCGCTGCAGATGTGGTCCTCGATCATCGAATCTCCCCGCACTTCGAGTGCAAATGTACTCGAATCACCCATAAAATCCTTGAAAGCCAGAGTCTCAGGGTTCGAGATGCTTTCGACAGGAGTACCAGCCGCAATCCGCCCAAGCAATGGCACTTCCAGATCAGGCGCGCTCGGCATTACCGAATAGTTTCGTCGCTCTTCGAGAAACTTTGGCGATATCTCAAGCGAACGGCTTTGATTGAAGCCCCGCTTCAGGTACCCTTTGGTCTCGAGCGAATGGATGTGCTTGTGTACCGTCGCCAGCGAAGTCAAATCCATGCCCGAAGCAATCTCTTCATAGCTGGGCGAAAAGCCATGCTTCTCAATGAAGGTCGCAAGATAATCAAGCAGGTCTTTTTGCCGACGAGTCAGAGCCATAACCGAATTGTAGGCGAAGAAAGAACGAATTTCAATGCCAATCTTCGCTTTTAGTTCGCCGAAGCGAATATCGATTATTAGATTAAGGAAAACCACATCTTCGTTGTAGCCTAGAGTTGAGTCCGCAATGAATCGACGAACCGCCCTCCTCACCATGACCGCTGCGCCCCTGTTGGCCCAGAACACCGAAGACAAATTGCTAGCCCACGTTGTTGAAGGCAGCAATCGGGGTGTGGAATATCTGCTTAAAAACCAGATCACCGACCCTTCCAGCCCCTGGTATGGAACGATCCTGAATGGGTTTGGCATCCCGAATTTCGCCGCCATGGCCGGAATGTACGACACCTATGGTGCGGCTCTCATGCATCCTCAAAGCAAATATTACAAGAGCGCTGAGGTTTTCTCCCGACTCAAGATCTGCGCTGCGAGCCTGAAGAAGAACCAGAGCCCCGCTGGCTTTTTGAGCAACCTCGATACGAACTTCAACTCCCCCCCCGATACGGCGTTTGCGGTCTGGCCAGCAGCAAACGCGCTTTTGATCGCCAAGCGGACCAACAGCCGCGAGATTTTTGCGGTGATGGAACCCTTTGTCAAATCCGCGTCTGACGGTCTCGCAGTCGGTGGCATCCATACTCCGAATCATCGCTGGGTCGTTTGCGCCTCTCTGGCCCGAACAAATGAGATTCTCCCGAACGAGGCTTATGCAAAGCGAATCGACCAATGGCTTGCCGAGGGCATCGACCTTGACGAGGATGGCCAGTACACCGAAAGATCTCTTGGAACCTACAACGCGATCATCGATCATTCGCTGATTGTGGTCGCGGAAAAGTTCAATCGACCGGAATTGCTTGACTATGTTCGAGCCAACCTAAACTCGCTGCTCTATCTGATCAATCCAAATGGCGAGATCGTGACCGACTTCTCGCGACGGCAGGACCAGTTCACAATCGCAACTTCTGCGGGCCACTACTTCTCGCTTCACTACATGGCGCTCAAGGACAAAAACCCGGTTTGGGGTGGGCTCGCAAACAAGCATCGTGAAGGGGGCCTCGCCCTTTCGACTGTAATGCTCCATCCAGACTTCCTCAAGCCCATCGAGACCGCTCCTGTTCCCGACAACTACCGTAAAGATTTCCAGCACAACAAGATCACGCGTTACCGGCGAGGGAATCAGGCAGCTACGGTTTTCTATAACGGATCGAGTCGCGTAATGAATCTGAACAAAGGCGAAGCCGTGATCACGACCGTTCGCTTCATTAGCGCCTTCTTCGGAAGGGGTCAATTCAAATCGGAAGAGTTCAAACTGGTGGATGGGGGCGTGCTGATGAGCCAGAAGCTCGAAGGCCCTTACTATCAACCCTTCACACCGACGCAAAAGATCGATAGCGAGATGTGGTCTTCCACTCAGAAGAAGCGCCCGAAAACTGAAGTGAGCAACTTTGAACAGAGTGCCTTCTTTAAGGAAGTCGACGGCGGTTACGACTTGCGGATTCGTTCGGGAGGCACGCAGTATGTCCCGATCACAATCGAGATCGCATTCCGGCCCGGTGGAAAACTGGAAGGCGCGAAGCCGATCCCGAATGCTCCCGACTCCTACCTGATCGACGGCGATGAAGCCCGCTACCGTGTTGGGAATGACGTCATCAAAGTGAGCCCTGGCGCTTCCGCACACAGCTGGACCAGAAACATGCGATACATCGAAGCTAAGCTAGAAGGCCCGACTCTCTATCTGACTGGCTTTGCGCCCTTTGATCACACGATCCGCTTCCGCTTCGCCTGAAAAGCAAAAAATCGGCGGCAGGCGAGTGCGATGCCGGTGTAAACCAGAAAAACACCTCCGAGTGAGGCTAGCCCTGCGATGGTCTGGCCAATGATTCCGAGTGCTTCGCCGGTATGGAGGAAGCGTGAGAAGCCGCGAACCTGCCGTCCGGTGTTGAAGTCGGAGAAGCTTTCCCATCGGACCAATTCGGCAGTCTCGCGGTCGAGCATCAAGGTGCCGCGCAGTTGCGGCTGGCCTCCGTCTCCGCGGTCGACTGTAAAGGCGAGGGGCGATGCGTCCGTCAAACGGAAACTGATGCTCTTCCAGTCTGGTGCCTGCTGTGTTGCTTTCAGCCAGAGTCGATCAAAGCCCGTAACGTCGGAAGATGCCTTCGGAGGGGGTGAGTTTTCCTGCTTTGGCATGGTTGTTCCGGTGACCTGATAGATCAACTGATTCGCCCACGGATAGGAAATCGGCAGGGCCGAAAGGATCACGAAAAAGAGCGGCACGGCACACCAGATGCCGATCGCGTTGTGCCAGTTGAAATCACGGGCCTTGCCTGAGAGCCCCGCGCGAAACCAGGTGATGGGGGTGAGGTGTTGCCAAGTCCATTTGCGTGGCAGCCAGAGATAGAGTCCAGACAGGACCAAGACGAGAAAGGCAAGCGTGCAAGCGCCTGTAATGGCCTTGCCCGTTGCGCGCCACTCGCCTTCTCCGGCAAGCCAGCGGTGATAGGCCGTGACCTTCTGGAAGAAGCTTCGCCAGTGCTTGTCGGGGTTGCCGAGCATTCGACCCGTGTAAGGGTCGAAGTACTTCACCCCTTCTTTGCCGAAGTTCAGCTCTACGGGAGCAGTTAGGTCGGAGCGGACGGTCACGTTAATCCCGGCAGGCATTGGACCGTGCTGATCGACGACTCGACTGAGCAGGCCTTCCAAAGGCAGACGCATAGGCCCGGGCGTTACGTCGAATGCGCCTCGCTCGACGCGCGCCAGGATCTGCCGCTCATAGGTGAGCAGCACTCCGGTTAAGGACATGATCAGGATCACGAGACCGCCGAGACAGCCAGCGATCAGGTGAAGCCAGAAGAGAAGTTTGCGGAATTGCATAAATTAGAAGCTCAGTTTCAGCGCCATCTGAATGACGCGCCAGCTCTCTCCATTCTGATTGGTGGATGAGGAACTGGCCGTCGAAAGAGAGATGCAGCAGGTCTGGCCAAAAAGGGTGCTGGTGATTGTGGGAGAGCCGACGGACGCATCGCGCGGATTGCGGAAGTTCACGTGGTTCAAGGCATTGAACATTTCGGTACGGAAGGTCAGCCTTACACGCTCATTGATCTGGAAGCCTTTGGAGATACCCATATCAAGATTCCAGTAGATGGGGCCTTGGAAGACGTTTCTCCCTATGCCCAACTGTCCCGGAGCAGGGATGGCGAATTGGGAAGCATCGGCAAAGAGCACAGGCCCGAGAACGCCCGCCTTATCCTGCAGCCTGGCCTGCGGATATGAGGTTACACCCGGGGCCAGAGCGGCACGACTTTGAGCCGTACCGTTGGCCGTTAGAACGCCGGAGCGGACAGAGAACGGCTCGCCCGACTGGTAGGTGAAGATACCGTTGAGGCTCCAGCCGCCGAGAAAGAGATTGACGATTCGGCTCGAGTTCGCAGCGATCCACTTGCCTTTGCCGAAGGGTAGCTCGTAAATGCTGCTCATGTTGATGACGTGGCGCTGGTCGAAATCGGATCTGCCGCGCTCATTGTCATAGTTACGGCTGTCAACCGGAGTGCGCGCGTTGGTAGAGGTAAGCCCTCCACCGGCGGTTGCAGCGACAGGGTCGACCGAGAGGTTGTCAATCGATTTTGCCAGTGTGTAAGAGCCGCCGAAGAGCAGGCCCGCAGCGTCGAAGCGCTTGCGGAAGGTGGCCTGGAAAGAGTGATAAATCGAATCGGCACCATTGTCGAGATAGAGAATCTGGCCGAATTGTTGATTGGGGCGCAATTTCGCAGCAGTCGTATTCTGCTCAAGCCGCAGCGCGGTATTGCCGGCAGCGTTTTGCTGCAGGTCGGTCGCGGTGAGGGCGGAGTTAGCGAAGGCGCTGGTGATGATGCCTTGCTGGATGAAGGGGACTGCGCTTGCTCCAACACAGGGAGAACCGCTTGAAAGAGTACCATCGGCACGGCAGCCTGTAATACCAACGTTGCGCTGCATGGCGAGAAAGCTTGGCAGGAGGGGCGCGCTCTCTACCTGGTTGGCGTCCCAGCTTCGATAGAGCCTTGTTCCACGACGGCCAACATAACCGATGCTGCCGACGTAGCCTTTACCGATTTCGCGCTGGACAATAAAGTTCCACATGTGCACAGTGGGCACCTTGAGGTTTTGGTCAAAGACGCGTGCGGCAGGAGCAGTATTGTAGGTGCTGGCGCTTGGAGTCAACTGACTCGAAGGCTTGGCGGAAGGAGGAGTGAGCGCGTTCGGAAAACTGTTCAAGCGGACATCGGGGAGGCTTTGGCAGCCGGGGGTGGAGGCAGCGCCAACAACTGCTACGCAACTGAAGACCTGACCAGGAACGGCCGTTGCGATGGAGGTGACCTGGAAGGTGCTGATGGGATCAAAAGCGATGGAGTAGCCCGTGCGGATCACCATCTTGTTCGAGTTTCCGGGGGACCAGGTGAGGCCGAGCCGCGGCGCAAGCGCGCCGTAGTTGAAGTTCTGATACCAGCGGCTGGCCTTTACAAAACTCACCTGACCCTGACTGCCGTCGATGATCTTGTTCGGGACATAGACGCGGTCACCGGCTTCGGTTGGAGGAGCGTTAATTTCCCAGCGCACGCCGTAGCTGATGCTGATGTTGCGGCGGAACTTATATTCGTCCTGGGCAAAGAAGTTGTACTGCTTGGTGCGCTGGCCTTGAGCCCAGAGGCTGACTGTCTTTTCGCCAGTCTGGAAGGGGAGAAAAGTATCGCTACGAAGATCGCCGATGAAGCTGTGTGAGAGCTGAGCAGGAATGCCGAGCAGATCGTTGACAGTACCCTGCAGACGGTTGAGATCGTTGGCGGTAATTCCTGACGCAGCCGCACCACTCAAGCCGGGAAAGGCAATGCCGGAAGGGGGGCGAACCGTGCGAGAGAGCGAGATTGCCGGCACGAGAGAGGTACCGCCAACATCGCCACGCTGGTCGTTGTGCTGGTAGAAGCGGACGTTGCCACCGACTCGAATCACATGAGAGCCGGTAATGTAGGTGAGGTTATTGATGTACTGGATGGTGTTGACGGCACGTGCTGTTCGCGGGTTGGAGGTGTAATCGACAGACGAATTATTGAAGCTGAAGCGAGGGGTGTTGGGGAAGAGTGGATTCGTTTCGCCCTGCGTAAACAAGAAGGTAAAGCGCGAATAGCCGGCGGTGAATTCATTGACAAGGCGTGGACTTAGAGTGCTGCGCAAACCGATGGCGATGTTGTGAGCGGGCCGGAAGACTTCACCTCGAGCGGGATAGCCGGGGATGACGATGGGGCGACTGTTAAGAGGATCGCCGTTGAGAGTATTCTGTTCAGCACCGAGCCAGCGGCCGAAGAGATTGTGTTTGTCGTTGATGACGTGATCGATGCGGGCCAGATACTGCGGCCCTCGAATCTGGAAGGGTGAGTTCCAGGCGTAGATTCCGGTGTTGAGCCCATCGCCGGCAGCGTAGGAATTGGGAGCGGGATAACCGCCGAGGACTTTTTTGACAGAAGCATCGAGGCCGATACCTCGGGGGTCGTTCTGCAGGACGTTGAAGCTTTGGACGCAATTGATATCAGTGCTGGCAGCACAGTTGCGGACACCGGGGGCAAGAGCGCCGCTGCGCTGATCGACGAGCAGCGGTGAGTTTTGAGTGATGCGGGCACCGTTCAAGGTGAAGGGAGAGCGACCGTCGACAACAAAGTAACGGTAATTGCCGGCGAGAGCCTGGGGCGAGTAGAGGGAAACAGTGCCGAAGCTCTTGTCGACCGGGTCGGCAAAGTTCACTTTCTGCCCCTGCCAGGAGCCGAAGAAGAAGGTCTTGTTCTTGCGAATGGGGCCACCGAGTTCGAAGCCGTACTGATTCAACTTGATGATGGGTTTGTCGAGGCCCTGAGCGCGGGCGAAAGACTCGTTGGAGTTCAGGGCGGTGTTACGGAAGAATTCGAAAGCAGTGCCATGGAACTGGTTGGTACCGCTGCGGGTGGCGACGGATATGTTGGCACCGGAGTTACGGCCTTCTTCTGCAGAAGGGTTGGAGGTTGTGACCTTGAATTCCTGGACGTTGTCGGGGTTGAGTCGGAAGATGTTGTTGGTTGGATTAGGATTGGTAGATTCATTGGCCTCGATGCCGTCGATGGTTAGGTTAACGGCGGTGCTGCGGGCACCGTTGACATTGACCGTACCGCCGGAGCGCTGGACGACACCGGGCTCATAGATGAGAAGGTTCAGGGGGTTGCGGCCATTGAGCGGCAGAGCTTCGATCGACTTACGCTCGACAACGTTACCGATGGTGGCGTTGTTGGTCTGAATGGTTTCAGAGTTGGCTTCGACCTGAATCGTTTCGGTGGCGGCACCCAATTCGAGCGTGGCGTTGACGGTGGCAGGGCTATTGATCTGCAAGACGATTTTCGTCAACTGGAATTTCTTGAAGCCCTTGCTCTCGACAGAGAGGGTGTAGCTGCCAGCCGGAATGGAGGGGAAGGCGTAGAGTCCAGCCTGTGTTGTGGCCTGAGTGTAGCGGAGACCGGTAGATTCGTTGGTCGCGGCGACGGTTGCGCCAGGAACAGCGCCACCGGAAGAATCGATGATCGTACCACCGAGTTGGGTGGTTGAGGTCTGCGCGCAAAGCAGAAAGCTTAGCGCCACGAGCAAGTACAAAGATTTCATAGCAGGGACTCCACAGAAAGACTTGAGATTGTCATATGATAACGTTGCCGAGGTCTACAATAAAGCCATGAGCAATGAGATGGCTGCGAAAGTGGCACTGGTCACGGGGGCGAGCAAAGGGATCGGCAAGTGCATCGCAATTGAGTTGGGACGGGCAGGCTTTGATGTCGCAGTGAACTACAACAGCGACTTGCCAGGGGCGCAAGATACGGTTTCGCAGATTGCAGCATTTGGCCGGAAGGCGATTGCGTTGCAGGCGGATGTGGGGAATGTCGAGAGCCTACGGAAGATGTTTCAATCGATCGACGAAGGGTTCGGCGATCTGCATGTCGTTGTGGCCAACGCTGCGGTTCAGACGTGGAAGCCCTTGCTGGAACTGAGTGTTGAAGAGTGGGACAAGGTAATCAACACGAACTTGCGGGGGGCATTCCTGTGCACGCAGGAGGGGGCGAAGCGGATGGTAGCGAAGAGTCATGGTGGAAGCATTGTGACGATTGGTTCGACGTGCAACAAGCTCGCGTTTCCGCGACTGGTGGATTATACGGCGTCCAAGGGCGGCATCGAAATGTTTACGAAAGTGGCGGCAGTGGAGCTTGGCAAGTATCAAATCCGTGTGAACTGTGTGGCGCCGGGAGCGACGGAAGTGGAACGCACGAAGCACGAAACGGGAGATTATGCCGGGACCTGGGCACCGTTGACGCCGCTAGGACGAATTGGTTATCCGATCGATATTGCAAGAGCAGTGCTGTTTTTTACTGGCGACCAGAGTGACTTCGTAACCGGACAGACGCTTTATGTTGATGGCGGGGTAGGCTCGAGACCCCATTGGCCTTATGCACTTTGAGGGCGAGCCGGAACGGCTGGACGTCTATCTTCAGACCCTCTATCCGAAGTACAGCCGCAGCAGGCTGCAGGAGTGGATCAAGAAGGGGCGGGTGAAAGTGAATGGCGAAGCGCGGAAAGCTTCGTGCATTTTGAAGGGTGGCGAGTCGATTGAAGTGGAGCCTATGGAGTTGCGGGCGCTGCGAGCAAAAGCTGAAGATCTACCGCTGGTGATTCTTTATGAAGACGACGATCTGGTGGCAATCAACAAGGAAGCGGGGATGACGGTGCATGCGGGAGCAGGCTCGACCGAGGGCACGCTGGTGAATGCGTTGCTGCACCGATTTGCCACGCTTTCGCAACTGGGAGGCGACTTGCGGCCGGGGATTGTGCACCGGCTGGACAAGTATACGAGCGGAGTGATCCTGGTTGCGAAGAACGATATAGCGCATCGCAAGCTGCAGGATCAGTTCAGCGGGCGGCAGGTTGAGAAGACTTATATTGCGCTGGTGGAGAACGTGATGGAGCGCGATACGGGAACAGTGAACCGCCCGATATCCAGGGACCCGTGGAAGCCAGTGCGGATGAGGGCAGTGCCGAAAGAAGATCCGGAACTGGGGCGGGAAGCGATCACGCACTGGAAGGTGATGAAGCGCTATGAGCGCCATACGCTGGTGGAAGTGAAGATCGGAACTGGGCGCACACATCAGATTCGGGTGCATCTTGGGAGCCTGGGGCACAAGGTAGCGGGAGACGTTTTGTATGGGGCAAGGCCGCATGAAAGCGGGCGTTTTTTTCTGCACGCCTGGCGGATCGGGTTTGCGCAACCGACGACGGAAGAGCGCATCGAAATTGAAGCTTCACTGGCGGAAGAACTCAAAGACTGGCTGCGCGGCCTACAATAGCGTATAGACATGAACCGCCGACAGTTTCTCGGAGCGGCCAGCGCCGCACCCCTCGTTGGACACGCAGTATCGCCAGAGGCAGGGCTCGCTCAGGTGCCCGACCCGAACCGTATCATCCTGGACGTTTTCCGTGTGAATTTTCTTTTCACGGTCTCGGACAAGAAGGGCCGCTTTGTCATCAACCTGACGAAGGATGACTTTGAGGTTTACGAAGAGAAGAAGCCACAGAACATTCTTGAGTTCCTTGCTGAGAGCAATTTGCCCTTGCGGCTGGGGATTCTGATTGATACGAGCAACAGCATACGAGACCGCTTTCGCTTCCAGCAGGAGGCGGCGATCGAGTTCATCAACAGCGTAATACGGCCAAAGGAAGACCGGGCGATTGTTGTGAGTTTTGACAATCAGGTGGAACTGCGGGCGGATCTGACTGGCGACGTGGATAAGCTGACGAGCACGATTCGCGACATGCGTGCCGGGGGTGGAACGGCTTTGTTTGATGCGATTTATTACGCATCGAAGGACAAGCTGATGCAGGACCAGCCGCTGTTCAAATTTCGGCGGGCGATGGTGATCCTGAGCGACGGCGATGACACGCAGAGTGTGATGACGCGCGAACAGGCCATCGAGATGGCGCTGAAGGCAGACGTTGTGATCTATTCGATTTCGACGAACATCACGCGCATCGAGAGCGAAGGCGACAAGATTCTGAAGCACATGAGTGAACGGACAGGCGGCATGACCTTCTTTCCGTTCAAGGCGAGCGATCTGTCTCAGAGCTTTGAGAATATTGCGAACGAATTGCGCAGCCAATACAACATCCTCTATCGCCCGGAACCGATCAAGACGGACGGGCAGTGGCATCCGGTGCAGATTCGGGTGAAGGGCCGCAAGGATCTACTAGTGAGGGCGCGCCCGGGCTACTTCGCCCCCAAGACCTAGACAGGCGCAGTGGTGGCGTAGTCCCGGTGAGGGTGAGAAAAGCAAATTCAATTGTCGAAGAACTGGACCAGGTTAGTGGTTCAAACGGGGTACGACGAGGTGTTCGCAGCTTTTGGCTTCGTTTGTGCAGACTATCCTTGTGCCTGATTTTTGGCTAAGGGCGACCCAGCCGTGTTCAAATTGGCTTCGTTTGTTGCGTTTTGGCGAACCTGATCGGCGCGGTTGAATTCGGCGTCAAGACCGGTAGCGATGGCGAGGCCAAGGATGAGCGGTTCTTCCTTTGCGAGTTGGGTTTTTCGGAGATCGGCGAAGGGGATCGCCGTTGAGACGGGGGCGAAGACCTTGGCGTCGGCAAGTTCGGCGTGGACTTCGACTCCGGCCAGACGGTGGAGTTGGAGTTGCTGGAGCTGCCTGAAGGCTTTGGCGGCGCGGCGTTCGAACATTGCGCCGAGTTTGATCACTCGTTCC
>JANXLY010000148.1 GCA_025354885.1 Acidobacteriota bacterium
GGGGGGGTCTGTTTTGGTTGGTCAGCCATTTGATCCTTTGGATGCAAGTATACGCGAAAGGTCACTCCAAACATGAAATTCTCGCTCTAAATAGGAATTCGGTTGCATCTGTAACCTAGGAGTGGCGTTGGAACGTTCAAAGACAATCGGGTGACCGTCTCTTTTACGATCCACTTGCAATCCAGTGCTGAGCTTAAGGGAGAAAAGATCAAAATAACGACGCGGGCCAACTCCAATGAATGGCGTGAATGGTATTCTGTTTTCTTCGCCTTCACTCATTGTGGATATTGCGTCTTTGTGCAACTCAAACGCCTTGCTCTTGGGGTATGGCTCAATGTATAAAACCCTGGCGATTCCTGCTCCAATAATGTGTCGACAACAGTTGTGGCAAGGAAAAGTTGTTGTGTAAAGGGTCGCACCGCGAGTCGACCTTCCCGTTCTAGCGCAGGCAAGAAGTGCTTCCATCTCGGCATGCACACTGCGGCCAAATTCGGTCAAATCCGGAAGGCCCGTTTTCTTGAGCAATTTCTTTGCTTCATCATATTCCATATCTTCCTTTCCAAGTGTCTTCAAAACGCTTTCTATCATTTCTTTTTTTGCCTTGTCGTTGGAATCACTGCCGTTCTCCATGTCGCGGTGACTTCCAATCCCTGGACCATAGATACCCCCGCCAAACCTTGGGACTTCATTGCATCCAACTGCAATTGAGTCCCCATGCTGATCGAAGATTGCTGCACCAACTTGTCTGGATAGATCTCCCGATCGAAGCGAAGCCGCATACGCCAAGAACATTGCGTGCTCATCCAATTCGGGCGTTATCAAAGGATTTCCAAAAATGAGCTCAAGAAATCTTGACAGATGATTTTGGTAGTCACCCATAGGGACGAAGACATCAGCTAGTTGAAATGTATCCCGCGTGCGCTGTCCAAATCGATCGTCCTCTGCTTGATCAACATCCATCAACTCTGCTGCCCCTTCGCCCATACCTCTCTCCTCAAAATAATTGCTTTGTTCCACAGCCAAGGGCATCAGTCCGATTAGAAAGAAACCGGTTCCGTAGATTCTTCGAAGGACATCAACTTCTTCCGGTCGCTTCAGAGTGGTTATTATGTGCGCCGTGTGGGGTAATTTATCAGCAACTTTGAATCTGTTGGATTCATGCTCAAGATCTCCATTTCCAATTGTTTCTTGCCGTTTCTCGGCAATTCGACCTGCGGCAATTTGTCCAAAAATATTTAACTGTCCGGTAAGTTCCCTAATTTGATTGCCAATCTTCATCTTATATTTTGCTTGCTCAAATTTGGATACAGGCAGATCATATGGGATCTGCATACGTTGGCATAGGTTTTGAAATTCTTCGCTCAATCGAATTTGATTACTCTGATAGCCGAATTGGCCCAGATAATTCGCTAATGTTGATGCAGCCCCTTGATGATTTGCACCCAGGGGACACACAATAGCGAAAACGAGTTCAGCGTCTGGAAAATACCCGAAAGGATTGCTAATATTCGCATTCATAGAATCTGAAAGATCGATCTCATCCGAATTCTTAACCGTTAATTCATGATTATCCATATTAATTTCTTTGACTGAATTATGTTCTCCAAAATTTCATCAAATCTACTCTCGATCACCTGAGCATAATTTGATCCGCCCAGCTACGGAATGAATTGATTGAACATGCTATCAAGCCTTATGCTTACTTCTTCGCAAACCCATGCGGCTCATGACACCCCGCACATCGCAGCTTGGCATTCACCCTCGGCGTAGCGCTACACGCAGCAGGCAAGGCGCTATGACATCGCTCACAACTCGCCTGCATCGCCTGTATTGACCGCAGCGCGTGGTTCCCGTGACAAGTGGCACACTGCGCCGCCTTCGTACCCACCTGCAAAACAGCCCAATGCTTGCTCGTCTCATAACTTTTCCGCTCAGCCGGATGACAAGTCCCGCATAACACCGGCACTTGCTCTCGCGTCGCAACCCGATCCGGCGCGACGCCCCCGGCTGCCAGCCGGTGCTTCTCACTCTTTCCGTGGCACGCATCACAACTCACACCCTTCGCAAAATGCGGATGGCTCTCCACATCGCTTGCCGCTTCCGTGTGGCATTGCTGGCAGAGTACATGTACTTTCTCTTGGGCCATCAGCGGCAAAGCCAGCAACAGCAAAAGAACCCGCATCATGCGTGCTTCCGCACCAGCCGCCTCGTGATGGTGCTCAAGCTCGGCTGCCCTGCCAGCGCCATTGCCAGCTTCAACTCGGCACCAAGCATCCACAACACCCGTTCCACTCCGGGCTGTCCAAAGGCTGCCAGCCCCCAAAGTGGCGGACGCCCGACCAGCACGGCCTTCGCACCCAAACTCAGCGCCTTCAATATGTCATTCCCCCGCCGCAAACCACCATCCATCAAAACCGGTACGCGCCCCGCCACCGCCTGCACAACATCCGGAAGTGCGTCGAGCGTAGCAATCGCGCCATCGAGTTGACGCCCTCCATGATTGGATACAACAATTCCGGAAGCCCCGCGTTGTACAGCCAGCTCCGCATCTTCTGGTGCCAGAATTCCCTTCAGAATGATCGGCAACTTCGACGCACTGCGAACCCAGTCAATGTAGTTCCAAGTCAGGCTGGGCGTATGCGGTCCCCACATCGCAGCCCGCGCCGGGTTCACTGGCTTCACCTCTTCACCTGGCTTCGGAACTCCAAGCCGCATCATTCCGTAATCAAAGCGATTGCGGTTATTGCGATCACGGTTGGATTGATAAGCGTTGTCAACCGTCAGCACAATCGCTTTGCCGCCAACATCCTCAGTGCGGCGCGCAAAATGCACCGCCTGCTCTTTGGTCGCTTGTCCAATACCATTCACCCACCACATCAGCGGCTCGCCGCTCTCAAGCAACTTTCTGGCCCCTGTCGCCGAACAAAGCAGTGTCTTCGACTTCAGCGCCGCTTTCGCCACTACCTCTTCCGCGCCGGGCATCACGAGATCTTTGCCACCGGTCGGCGCAATAAGAATCGGCTGCTCCAGCTTCAATCCAAACAGCTCCACCGAAGTATCGACATTCGTCACGTCCACCATCACCCGCGGCACCAGATCCCAATGTCCATAGGCTTCAACATTGGCCCGCAGCGTGCGCTCATCCTCCACACCACCGGCAATGAAATCATAAGCCAGCTTGTGCAGCTTGCGTTTTGCTACATCTTCAAATTCATGTACATTGACTGGGCCAAGCAGCTCGTCTTCGGCAGCAAAGAGCGGAGAACTGGCAACGTAGGAAGCAAACAGGGTAAGGGCAGATCGTCGATTCATCTCGCCTGCGATGATATCGTGCCCGCTATTCAAGATTCAATGACTGCTCGCGAATCCGCTCAATGTCGGTCTTCATTGCAAGACCGATCTCAGTGATCTTCAACCCGAATTCGCCCGCGTTATTCGACTTCGACAGGATCGTGTTCGTCTCGCGATTCATCTCCTGCAACAGAAAGTCGATCTTCTTGCCCGCTTCGCCACCCTTGGTAAGCAGGCTCTCAAGATGCGTACAGTGCGTCAGCAGTCGCGTCACTTCTTCTTCCACATCGCCGCGGTCGGCAAGAAATGCGGCCTCCTGCGCGATACGTGCTGGATCAATGCTCTGCCCGTTCAGCAGGTCGCTGATCTTGGTTTCAATGCGTTGCCGCAATGCCGGCAGAATCTGTCCTCGCATGCTCCGCACCACTTCCGCCTGCGCGCGGATACTCACGTTATAAGCCAGCATCTGCTCGGCAAGTGCTGCGCCTTCGCGATGCCTTTGCACGTTCAATTCGAGCAGCGCTTCTTCAAGGCCGCTCAGAATCGCCCCCTGCAAATCTTCCGAAATTTCGTCCTCCCGCGATTCAATCAGCATGCCTGGCAAGCGCAGTGCGTCATTCAGATTCGGCTTGCCCATCTCTCCAAAATTGCTCTCCACAGAGTGAAACAAGTCACGATACGCGCCCAGCAAATTTCGGTTCACGTCGAGCGTCTGCTTCGCCGACTCGCGCGAAAAAGAAAAGCGGATGTCCACATGCCCGCGGTGGATCGCCTGCTTCGCCAGATTCCTCATCGTCCCTTCGATCGGATCAAAAAACCCGCTCATATGGAAGTGAAGATCCAGCGCACGGTGGTTTACTGTCTTGATCGAAAGGGTCAACTCACCTTCGGTGATCGATCGTCGAACCCGGGCGTACCCGGTCATACTGCAAATGCTCATGAGTCCCCCAGAGTAGCCGATTCTTGAAACTGTAGCTCGTGCAATCGGGCATAGAGTCCTCCTTGCGCAAGCAATTCGTCATGCGTGCCGCTCTGCAGAATCTCACCCTGATCGAGCACTAGAATGCGATTGGCCCGGCGAATGGTCGAGAGCCGGTGGGCAATCACGATCACCGTCCGCTGCGCCATCAGATTCGCGAGGGCCCTTTGCACCAGCACTTCCGATTCCGCATCGAGGTGCGAAGTCGCTTCATCCAGAATCAGGATCGGCGCATTGCGCAGCACTGCCCGCGCAATCGCCAGTCGCTGCCGCTGTCCTCCACTCAACTTCACGCCGCGTTCTCCAATCCGCGTCTCAAAACCTTCTGGCATCCGCGCGATAAACTCATCCGCCAGCGCTGTCCTTGCCGCAAATTCCACATCCGCCATGCTTGCTCCAGGCCTGCCGTAACGAATGTTGTTCGCCACCGTATCGTCAAAAAGAAAAGTGTCCTGCGCAACGCTCGCAATCTGCGCCCTCAGACTGTTCATCGTGACATCCCGCAAGTCGTGGCCATCGATCAGAATCCGCCCGGCGCTCGGATCGTAGAGTCTCGGCACCAGGCTCGCCAGCGTTGTCTTGCCCGCCCCACTCGGTCCGGCCAGCGCAATGATCTCGCCGGCTTTCACTACCAGGTCGATGCCCTTCAGAATGTCTGGCTGATCTTCGGCTGAAGTTGGATAACGAAATCGCACCCCTTCAAATCGAATTGAATCCTGAAACTTGCCAATCGTCCTGGCCTCAGCCCGATCTGCCACGCGTGGTTCCAGATCGAGATACTCAAACACCCGCTCGGCAGAACCCGTCGCCTGTTGGAAAATATTGTGTATCCCCGTTAGCCGCTTCACAGGCTCATACAGCATCAGCAGCGCAATCACAAAACTCGTAAACTCGCCCGCGGTCATCTGACCCGCAACAATCTGCGTGCGGGCATAACCAATCAAGCCTACAATCGTTAGCGCCCCAAGAAATTCGATCACCGGCGAAGGCAATGCCTGCTGAGCCACATAGCGCAAATTCGACTTTCTCAACTTGAGCGCGGCCTCATGAAATCGAGCCCCCTCTGCCGCCTCGGCATTGAAGCTGCGCACAACCTGCTGCCCGCTGATTGCTTCCTGCAGAATGTGGTTCAGTTGCGCCTGATCATCCTGCGCACTGCGCGTGGTGCGCCTGATTCTACGTCCCAAGCGCGCCGTCGGCACCATCACAAAGGGCAACACCGTCAATGAGAACAACGCCAGCTTCCAGTCATGCCCGATTAGAACGCCAAGCAAGCCAATGGCTGAAAAAGTCTGCCGCAGCCAGTCCGCCATCATTTGCGAAATCGCCACTTGAATTTTTTCGATGTCGTTCATCACAGACGACATCAGTCGCCCCGTCGAATTCAGTTCGAAGAAGCTCGCATCCTGCCGCAGAACATGCTCGAAAACCCGTTGCCGCAAGTCCGTAATCGAGCTCATTCCGACATAATTCACCATATAGTTGCCGGCGTAATCGCAAATGCCTTTGATCGCAAAGACAGCTAGAATCGCCAATGCCACCATCGTCCATACATTATGGATTTGGGTCGGCAGCAGCTGCTCAAGATGGATCTGCCAACCCACAATCGGAACATCCACAAACGGGCCGCCGCGGTCCCCCGCAGCCGGATTGAGCACGCGGTCGAGAAGGGGCTTGATCAGCAGGGCCATCGAAGCCTGGCACATACCCACCACAGCCATCAACAATACGGACGCAAGCAGAGCAGGCCAATAATGCAAACTCAGCCGGAGGACTCGCTTCATGCAATCACTTTCAGGCGGGCCAAGGCTTCAACTGCTGCTGTCGTGCTGATGCCTGCCATCCCTTCGCGCGAATGCAATACTGCCGATTCCGTCCTCCAGGGGGCCCAAACCACCGGGTCCGACGGGCCATACAACACAGCCACTGGCACTCCGAAAGCTGCCGCCATATGAGCCGGACCGCTATCGTTACCAAAGAACACCGATGCCGAAGCAAGCAGCGATTTCGTTTTTTTCAAGTCGGTTGAAATCTCGACATGCCAAGGAGCAAATGGCGCCGGGTCATCCCCTGGGCCTCCAATAAATACGGGCTCCAGATGCAGCGCGCGCCTCAGATATTCCGCGACATCGCGAAAGCGTTGCGCGGGCCAGGCTTTGTCCGCCGCTGAAGCATAGGGGTGAATCACTGCATAGCCTTGCTCGCGCCAGCGCTTCGCACTGAAGAGTAGCGCTCGCGGTACCTCCTGCACCGGTACTCCGAGATGAAACATGGCCGAGGCTGCGTGCTCCGCCGTGTGCACTACCCGCTCTAAGCCAAGTATTTCCTGTGCCCTTGGGATGCGCACGTTATAAAGCTGTGAATAACGATAGTGGGCAAAGCCCGCCCGATAGCGCGCCAGCGAAGCAGTTGCGAGCACAAGGCTCCGCGTACCACCGTGCAGGTTCAATACGAGATTGGGCTTCCAGCGCCGCAACAGAGGCATGCTCGGCACAATGATGTCGTCGATGTCGGGATTCTCTTCAAAGAGAGGAATGAATCGTGGCTCAGAGACAACAGAGATTTTGAGGTCGGGTCGATGCACTTTGAGCAGGTGAATCGCCGGTGTCGACAGAACGCAGTCCCCGAGTGAGCGGAGGCGAATAACCGCCACCCGCGAGCCACTGCCCAAGCGCTCGAGGATTTTGGGCATTTCCTATTCTTCGATTTTGGCTTCATCGACGAGCATCACGGGGATGTCGTCGCGAATTGGATAGACGCGCTTGCAAGCCAGGCATTTGAGACCTGAGCCGTCCTGCTTGAGTTCAAGCTCGCCACGGCAAGCGGGGCAAATAAGAATATCGAGAAGTTCCTGACTGATGGCCATTCGTCTCTAGTATGGCCTACCAGCGAGGCCCACGGGCCAGCAACTTCTCCGTGTCGGTCGCCGACGCCGGTTGGGTGAAATAGAAGCCCTGTGCCAAGTGGCACTTGAGCTCCCTTAGAACCGCAAGCTGCTCCAGCGTCTCAACGCCTTCGGCTACCACTTGCAGATTCTGTCGCCGCGCCATTCCGATAATCTCACGCACCTTTTCCACATTGCGTCCTCCGGTCAGACCCTGCACCATGCTCGAGGGCAGCTTGATGCAATCCGCATTGAGGCGCGACAATTCCGGTTCGTTGCTCACGTTCAGGTGCACTTGCAGCCGACCCAGATTTTCGAGGATCGCCGCAAAATCACACGCCGTCAAGTCGGCCCGGTCATTCAGTTCAATTCTTAACTGGCCGGCGTCAATTTCAGAATCCCGGATGATCTGCCCCAATTCTTCGGTATTGAACTCACTCTTGAAGTGCATGCTTGAAAGATTCACTGTCAGCGCCAGTGGCTCAACGCGGCGATATCTCGTGTTCAATTCAATTGCCTTCGCGCACGCCTCACGCAACATCCAGCGATCCAGGTCCAGAATCGACTCCGAAGCTTCGGCATCTGCGAGAAATTGCCCTGGTAACAGCAGTCCCTTTTCGGGATGCTGCCAGCGGATCAGAGCCTCCACGCCCCGAATCTCACCGGTATGAAGTTCGACAATCGGATGATAGAACACCCGGAATTCATCTGCCGCAATTGCCCTCTGCATTGCTGCCCGAGGCGCTGAAACTGCTTCAAAACTTTCGTCGGGAGTCGTCATTGCCCGCATCGCTGCCATCGCCCGCGATGCAGATTGCAGCATTTCTTCGCCATCCCGGTAATTTGCATCGCTGCTCGATGCGTAGCCAATCTTCATCGAGATGATAAGTTCCTTACCACCATAGACGAAAGGTTGCCCAACACGAGCACGCAATAGAGCACTCAGGGCCTCCAGTTTGAGTGGATCGCCGCCAGGCACCACCGCGACGAACTCATCGCTGCCATGTCGGGCCACAAAGCTCTCGGGAGGCAATGATTCCGATAGGCGACGCCCTATTTCCCTTAGTGCCTGATCTCCTCCGCGTGTCCCAATCGCTTCGTTCACTTGAGCAAACTGCTCCAGATCCACAAAGGCAACAGAGAACGGTCCCTCCGCATGCGAAAGCAGGCCGTTGAGGCGGTCTAGAAACAACGCCCGATTCGCCAGTCCCGTCACGGAATCGTGAAATGCTTCAAACAGCAGCTGTTCATCCAATTCTTTCTGCGTATGGATGTCCGTCTGCATGCCAACCAGCCTCGTGGCTTCGCCTTCTTGATTTCTCATCGCGATCGCTCGGGTCATCATCCACCGATAGTGACCGGAGCGCGTTCTGGCTCGATACTCTGCTTCGAAGTGTTCCGGTTCTCCCGTCAGATAGTGGGCGATCTTGTTGCGCAATAACCCCAAATCGTCCGGATGCACAAGCATGTACCATTCAGCCAGGTCGCCGGTGATCTCCTCGTCTGAGTAGCCCAGCATCTCTTTCCAGCGCGGCGAGAAATACACTTCATCCGTGCGCAAATTCCAGTCCAAAAGGCCTTCGGTAGAACCAAGTGCATTCAGGGTCTTCGTCTTGTCATTCACCGCGAGTGCATCAATTGCTGACTTCTTGGCTGTGATATCCCGATGTATCGCCACGGCCCCAGTTGGCCGACCATTCGTATCCTTCGTCACTGCCATGGACACATCCTGCACAATCTCGCGACCCCCTGGAGAATAGTTTGAAATCTCGCCCTTCCAGACACCGGCAATTTCGAGAGCCTGCCGAATCTCATCTCGACCCGGAACCTGCAGCCAGTCGGGCTGCACTTCGCTGAGGGTCTTGCCCTTGGCTTCTACTGCGCTAAAGCCGTAAAGTTCTTCCGCAGCGCGGTTCATCCAGCTCACCCGATGCTCGGTGTCGTAAGTGATAATCGCATCCTCAAGCGCATCGAGCAAAGAAGTTGGCGACGCCGTGGCATGGGCTGCAAGAATCGTAAGCGGCGTTCCGGCAATCGGACGGATGGTCGTCTCCAGTTCACGCAGCCCACCATCAAGGTGGTGCAGCCGCAGCATTACGGCATCTGCCGGATGCAGGTTCTGCGCGTCGAGCAGAATTGTTGCGGGTGCTCCGATCAACTGTTCTGGTGTGAAGCCCAGCACTTCCTGCACTGCAGGATTGATATACCTCAGTGTGGAATCAAGATCGAGAACTGCAAGCACATCAGAAGCATTCTCAAGCAGTGCCCGGAAGCTCGCTTCACGTTCTGCCAATTCTTCCTGTTCCAGGTGCTCTGTGGTCTGATCCAGCATAAAGCTCATCCAGCGCGTGACCGGCTTCGATTCGTTTTCGCTGTCCCGCAAGGGTGCCGTCCAGACCGCAAGGTCCATACGCGAACCTGGCTTGCCTTTCAGCTTCAGGTCTTCGCGATTCCAGAAACCAGGTTCCGGGGTCTTCACGGCAATCGGGCTAGGCTTGCCAATCAATTCTTCCGCCTTCCAGCCAGTCACCGATTCTGCCAGCGCGTTCCAGCTCAACACCAGTCCATCGGCGTCCACCACCTGTACGGCAAGTGGCGTATCTGCCAGCAGCGACTGCAGGAGCAGCGCAGGATTGGCGGGCGCCATCACTGGCGCAGCTGGTGCCTCAACCTTTTTCAGCGATATCACCCAGTGTGTCGGGATGTCGTGTGAGTCAAAAACCGGGTTCGCCTTGATTCCGACAGCGAGTGCAACCGATGCTTTGTGCCAGATGGGCAACTTTGCCACAGCCGCTACACCCCGCCCGATCACTCCCCTCAAATCTTCGCTGCTGATCAGCATCTTGGTGGTCTTGCCAACGATTTCGACCGACTCATATCCAGTGAGTCGCGTAAATGCCTGATTCGCGAACAGCACCACCAAGCCGCCTCCGATCACTTTCTCGGTTTCGGCAACGAAAATCGCCTCGTCGGAATTCGTAATGGCCGCTTCCCAGATCCGCAGTCGTTCTTCCATTTTGCGGCGATTCTCGACTGATTCCGCACGCAATTCAGGAATCACCGTGACTCCGCGCGCTGAGCCACGCCGAGCCGCAATCAGCACCAGCCCACTCAGCAGAAAAGACAACGCTACTCCTCCGATCAGAAGCACATCGGCCAACTTTTCATTGGCTTGTTGCAGTTCCGGATTTGGCCACAGTCTCATCTTCCATGAAGATCCGAAGATCTTAATTTTGCCTTGGTGTTCCCAGTCGCTGGCCTGATTCTTAGCCAAACCACGCGAGTAAATTGGTTGATAACCATCCATCAGCTGGATTGAAAAATCAGTAGCGAGCAATCGGTCGAATACGGAATCCATCAGAATCTGCAGATGGAAGAGCCCCATCACCGCGCCCTTCAATTCGCCCTCTACGACAACTGGCACATAGATCGCAAAGGCTTTTCCGTGGTTTGCAACCTGGATGGCATCGGTGATCTTGGTCCGTCGGCTTTCGATTGCGCTGACCAGCAAATCGTTGCGATTCTGCTGGACAAGTTCATGTAATTTGACAACAGCCGGCTCGTAGATCACCGGTAGTGACCAGGTGACAGTCCAGTCACGGGCAATTTGCTTCGCCGTGGCATTCGGTTTGAGAGATGTTCCCGGCTCGAGCCAGGCCAGAGAAAGCAGACTCAGATGATCCTCAAGAATCTGACGAACATCGAATTCCCACTCTTCACGCGTCAAGTCCGGGCGAATCTGCCATTTGGCTGCCAGGCGCTGTACCGCATTTGCTTCCTGATCCAGCTCTGCCTGAACTCGGTCCTGCAATGTTTCTGAGGCACTCAGCAGGAGCTTTTCAGCGCGTCGCGTTTCCTGGCTACGCAGGAACGACCAGACGAAAAGGGTTGCACCAATCGTCATCATGAATACTGTGCTGACTAGCAGCCAGAGACCCGGTCTGAGTTTTACTTTCATCTAAGGGATTACCCGTATTTAAATTGTAGGTGCGGAGATTAGGCGAGACTATGGTGAAAAAGTTCCCTTCGGAGTGGTACTTCGGATTTGGTACTTTCTCCGAAGCGCCCAAAATCATTCTTTCACGGATGGATTATCTCCCACAGAATCTGACGGATACAAAATCGGAAATCTCTGCTAGCATGCTATTAGTGATGTACTGTACCTTCTCGCAGGGACTACCCTGCCCAAATACCATGGCAATCATGGTCCGGCCTGGAATGGCCTCCTTCCTTTAAGCGCATGTTTCCGAACAATAGACCCCCCTTCCGGCGCATTCCCAAGATTCGAGAAAACGTAAACGAGGCCATCCGCGTAAAAGAAGTACGCGCGGTGTTTCCTGATGGCGTTGTTGAGGTCATGCAGACCCCGGCTGCGATCCGTCGCGCTCAGGAACTTGGCTTGGACCTGATTCTCGTTTCTCCTACTGCTGATCCTCCTGTGGCCAAAGCCATGGATTACGGTCAATGGCAGTACGAACAGAAAAAGAAGACACACGACGCCAAAAAGAAACAGCACGTCATTCAGGTCAAGGAAGTTAAGTTCCGGCCGAACACGGACGACCACGATTACGAGTTCAAGAAAAACAACGCACATCGCTTCCTCAAAGAGGGTAACCGCGTAAAGGCCGTTGTGCAATTCCGTGGCCGAGAAATCGCCCACGTCGACCTTGGCAAGAAACTCTTGCTCCGCTTTGCTGAAGACCTCAAAGAGATTGGTTCTGTCGAAGGACACCCAAAACTTGAAGGCCGCAACGCCCATATCATCATGAGTCCGATTAAGGTGCAGCTGCCTGCTGCCGTCAAGCCAGCCAAAGAGAAGATGCCCGAAAAGGCGCCTGTGGCTGCTCCGCAAGCCTAGTTGGGCCTTTTTCTATTCCCACTCGATCGTTGCTGGCGGTTTGTTGGTGAGATCGTAGAAGACACCGCAAATACCCTGGACAAGGCTCAGTTCGTCTGTCATCTGCCGAAGCAGAGCTGCAGGCATGGGGACTGCTCTCGCAGTCATCCCGTCGACGCTGTCAATCGGGCGAAGCACGATGCTATCGGGCTTGCCTTCAACGCCACAGGGTAGCAGGACAACAGGGAACTGCCAGATCTTCTCTTCGAAGCCGCTTGAAACAGAGAGACGGCGGACAATCGAATCGCATTGACGCAATCTGCTGAGTCGCTCTTCATCGATTGCCGAAACATGCGACCGCAACTCGGCGAGAGGGGCGGCGCTTTGCACGAGAGCCACCACGCGGTTCACATCTCCTAATTGGTTGATCAGTTCCGTAGCGGTAGCAAAAGCGGCTTCCGAGTAGTTTTCGAGAGCCAGAGTGGAGCGGTAGGTTCGGGAATCTCCCTGCACTCCGACGCTCAATACCGGGAGCACATAGCCGGATTCAATCTGCCGCGCCTGTTCCGCTTCGGCGGTGCAGAGACAACGGATGGCGAGTCCTGGGCCAGGGAAGGGGTGACGATCCAGCAATTCGTCTGAGAGGCCAATCGCTCGCCCCACTTCGCGGACTTCATCTTTGTAGAACTGCGCGAGCGGTTCGATGAGACGGCCGGATTCAATCAGGCGCTGGATGCCTTCTACGCGATTGTGATGGGTCTTGATTACCTCAGACTTGGCAGAGCCACCGCTTTCGATCGTATCGGGGTAGATGGTTCCCTGGCCGAGAATCCAACTGCCGTTGAGGAAGTGACCGCTCTCGAGAATGCGCTCCTGGACAGCGACGAATTCTTCACCGATGATCTTTCGCTTGGCTTCGGGCTCAACGACTCCGGCAAGCTTGGAGAGGAAGGCGTCTTTGGCGTCGACGACTTCAAAGGAGTCGCCAGCCATTTTGGTGAATACTTCGCGGACGAATTCAGTTTCGCCTTCGCGCATCAGGCCCGTATCGACATAGGCAGCGTGGACACGGTCTTTGCCTAGCGCTTGGAGGCAAAGCGAGAAGGCGACGGTAGAGTCGACGCCGCCGGAAGCAAAGAAGAAGACATTGCGGCCTCGTGCAGTACGGCGGATTTCGTCTTCGATCTCCTCAATCTGTCGGTCGGGTTGCCAATCCTGCTCGCAGCCGGCGATGCCAAACAGGAAGTTGCCCAGGATGATTTTCCCGCCTTGCGTGTGGACAACCTCGGGATGGAACTGGATGCCATAAAGCTTGCGCCAGTCGTTGGCCATGGCGGCTATGGGACAGGTATCGGTAGTGGCGGTGACGAGGAAGTCTTCGGGCACTTCGCCGACACGGTCCCGATGGGACATCCAGACTTCGGAGACTGCCTGGAAGCCTTCAAACAGCCGGTCATGTTCGGTGACCTTAAGCTGAGCGAGACCATATTCGCCTTTGGTTCCCTTGGTGACTTTGCCGCCGCTGAGGTGGGCCATGAGTTGCAGGCCATAGCAGATGCCGAGGACGGGCACGCCCAAGGAAAAGATCTCGGGATCGACAGTGGGACTGCCGGGCTCGTAGACACTGGCAGGACCGCCGGAGATGATGATGCCACGGCGATCTTCAAGGAGAGAAGCAGCGACTTCACTGGGTTGGACTTCGGCGTAGACACCGAGCTCGCGCACACGACGGGCAATCAGGTGACAATATTGACCGCCCGCGTCGAGCACGGTAATTTGAGGTTGTTTCTTCAAACTAACAGGATAAGCTTAGCGGTTCGGCTCTGCCATCCGCTGCACGATCATCTTGCGGGCCTTGTCACCCAATTCGCGGGCCTTGGGGAGGGCTTCGATGGCTTTGAGAATCTCAGGGTCGATCTCAATTTCATAGCGTGCGGCTTCATCAATATCAAACGCCGTCTTGTAGATCTCGGCCTGGATTGTGTTTTTGACCCATTCCTGATTGGCCTTGAAGTCTTCGTCGGTGAAGGTGGCGTTGCTCTTCCGGAGGTAGGCTTTGAATTCATCGACCACCTTCGCGTCTGGAGACCAGCCTTTAGGTAGCTTGATCTCTTTGCCGCTGAAATAGATGGGCGTAAAGCTGAAGAAAGCAGCACGGCGGAGCAGCTCGATCTGGAACTTGTTGTAAGGGGGCGCAACGAATTTTTCGTCCGGGGCGATTCCGTTGCCGCCGTAAACGGCGCGACCGGAGTCTGTCATCTTGACGTCCTTGGGGTTCTTCAATTCTGTAGTCTTACGGTAGTAGTAATCGAAGAAGCTGATGTTCGAATAGTCCCGCTGGATGAGGCGGCCACTCGGGGTGTAATATTTGGCGGTCGTAAGGGCGAGGCCGCTATTTTCGCTAAGCGGATAAACGGTCTGAACGAGACCCTTGCCGAAGGTATCTTCGCCGATGACGTAAGCGCGGTCATGATCCTGAAGTGCGCCGGCAACGATTTCAGCGGCCGAGGCGGAGGACTTGTTGACGACAACGACGATGGGGTAATCGGCGGCACCGGATCCACGGCGCTCGGTGTAGGTTCGTTCTGGGTTCGCCCGGCCGCGATGGGAGACGACAAGCTGGCCCTTCTGGAGGAAACGACCTGCTACCGCAACGCCTTCGTTGAGGAGGCCGCCGGGGTTAGCCCTGAGGTCAAGGATGAGGCCCTTAACGTTTTTTTCGCCGAGACGCTTGAAATTTTCATTCACTTCCGAGCTGGTGTTCTCGTTGAAAGACTCGACGTCGAGATACATGATTCCGGGCTTGACGAAGAATGCGTCTTTGACGCTCTTGCGCGGAATTTCGTCGCGGGTGATGTTCAGGATGAGTGGTTTATCGAGACCTTCACGCTTGACCACGACTTGAGCCTGGGTGCCGCGAGGGCCCTTGAGAAGAGTGGCAACTTCAGCAGTTGTCATGTTGTCGGTCTTCTTGTCGTTGACCTCGGCGATATTGTCTCCCGGGCGAATGCCGGCCTTGAAGGCGGGTGATGCGGGGAAAGGAGAGATGACAATGATCTTGCCTTCACGCGGGCCGATCGTCATGCCAACGCCGAAGTAACGGCCGCGCTGGTCTTCGCGCATCTGCTCATACATTTTGGGGTCGTAGAAGTTTGAGTGCGGGTCAAGCGTACGGAGCATGCCTGGGATGGCGCCTTGATAGATAGCACGATCAGGCGAGACCTTTTCGGCGAAGTTGTCTTCGACAACTTCATAGACCTTCGAGAACACTCTGAGGCCGGACTTGATGTCGTCTTCTGTAGTCGCAGCGTTGACTTGGTCCAATTCCGGACCAAACACACCGCCCAACAAAGAGCAAAGTGCGACGAGTAATGGGATTACCAACCAGGATGCACGGCTACGCGCCATAAATAAACAGGCCTCCGAACTTGATTACAGTATATGCCAACGACTCATAGACGTTCGCCAACACCAGTACGCTTCTACAAAAATTTATCTGGCTTTGCGGGCGAGCTGGGTGGAAGCCGATTCGCGACCCACGGGTTTGCGAATCGGGGGGAGGGTTGCCTGGATGCGGCGAACCTGATCGCTGACACATACAAGGAACATCGGCTGATGCGCGTTTTTCAAGATGTCGATTATGGTGTGGGCGTTGTCTTCGAGGTATATATTTTTGCCGTCGGTGACGAGGTGGAGGTCAGATCGAACATCGAGGAGCTCACTGAGGCGCTTGCCGATGTTTTTCTGGAGGAAGCGGATGACGCGGCGGATCTTCTGAAGAGAGAAGCCTTTACGACGGAGTTCGGCGATGACGGAAATCTCGAGGACTTCTTCAGTGAGGTAGAGGCGGCGATGACCTTCCTGCCGGGGCGAGACCACCTTTTTTTCGTCCCACCACTGCAACTGGCGGAGGCTGGTTCCGGTAAGAGAAGCTACGTCGGTAGAGGTAAAGGAAGGGGAAGGCACGAGTAAATCAATTTTGATCTTTTTTGTTTTAACCACAAATACCTCTTTTTGTTCTGGCCGCTACTAACCTTACAAATATGAGGGCAAAAAGGATCGGGGTCAAGCTACTAGATATAGCGGTAGCCCCCGCCCAAACTACGATAGGCGGGGGCTGGCTGGATAGTATCTGGACTAATTGGGATCAGTTCTTTTTTGCGGTTACGCGGTCAAAGATAAAGCCTGCGGTTCCGCCGGATGCTGCCCCGATAGCGGCACCTTTGCCTCCTCCGGCCAGGGCACCGATTGCAGCTCCTGCGCCTGCGCTCCCGGCGACGATTGCAACCGATTTACCGGTGGAGCGATCATGATTTGCGCGGACAGGGCTGTTATGGGAGGTATTGGGAGCAAAGGCGGATTTTTTGTTTTCAACCGAGAGCGCTACGATGCTGCCGTGGGCATTGAAGAGCGGTCCGAAGTAGCCGGGGACACTCACTTCAGGAGCGGCAACGACGATTGTCGTCTGAGGCTCGATAGCGGGCTTTGCAGCTCTGACCAGATTGGTGTTGAAGGCGAGGGCACCGAGGCCAGCGATGAGAACGCCGCCGAGTAAGGCCGAGAGGATACCGAGACGAATTTCATTTCATTGGATTGCATTTGGCTTGTAGCTCCTGTGCCCAAACCAAGTGCAAGTGTAGAACCAAAACGTAAGTTATTGATTTCCTGAGCCGTGAGGCTGTTCGGGCTCGTGCATAGCTATGTAAGCTTTGCCGGATTGACCACGGGCAGCCACTTTTTTGCGCACTGCTTAGAAGAGTACCTTTCGCTGAAAGCGCTCCGACAAGGCAGGCAGACGGTGGGTAATCACGGGCTGTGGGCTGGTAATCGCAAGCGCCGAGGCTTTGAAAGCGGGGGCTGAGGCTTCTACGCGCTGAATTTTGGGTTTAGACAACTCGTAGCCAAAAAGTGCGATTGTTCCGGCCAGAATTACAGCAGCCAACGAATGTACTACGTAAAGCGGACGAAGTTCCTCGATTTTGATCATCGGTTTCCCTTAGCTGAATCTCAGTGTTTGATCTGAGATCGGCGTCAAGTAAGGAAAAGATTAGAGTTTGGCCTAAGGAATCTTGATTGGGGGAAGAGGCACGCTTTTGACGGGTTCAAAGAGCCCGAAAGCAAAGAGAGAGCCTGCTGTAGCGATTGCGACGTATTGTTTTCCATCAACCATGTAGGTGATAGGAGAAGTGAAAATGCTCTCGCCCATCTGGAAGTGCCAGAGATGCTTGCCGGACTTTGCCTCCAACCCGATCAGGTGGCCGTCGTCGTCGCCAGCAAAGAGCAAACCGGTGACGGTGCCTGTGACACCGGCCCAAGTTTCTGATTTGCCGGTCATGGGGTATTGCCATTTGCGTTGGCCTGTGAGGGGGTCAAAGGCGCGGAGAAAATATTTCCCGGCGTCTTTGGGTTTGGGCCCAGCGCCGCCCCCAGCGAAATTTTTACCAGGTTCGGGAGTTTTGGAAGAACTGGTGAAGACGTCACATCGTTCGAGCACCATGACAGAGAGGAGGCCTGTAGCGGGGTTCCAGGATTGACTCATCCAGTTTGTGGCACCATTCACGCTGGGGCAGATGCGGTTGCCTTCTGGTGTGGGGTTTTTGCCGGGGATGGGAATGGGTCGGCCATTGGCATCGATACCGGTTGCCCAATCGAGGTTTTCGATGAGTTTCGAGGAGCGGAGGTATTTTCCGGTTTCACGGTCGAGGAGGTAAAGGAAGCCATTGCGGTTGGCGTGGAAGATGACCTTGCGGGGCTTGCCTTCATAGGTAACATCGGCGAGGATGGGCCAGCTTTGGGCGTCCCAGTCATGCCAGTCGCCGGGAGTGAACTGGAAGTACCACTTCATTTTGCCGGTGCTCGCGTCGATGGCGAGGAGCGAACAGGAGTAGAGGTTATCGCCCTTGCGATCCCCTCCGTAAAAATCTGGCCAGGGGTTACCAGTAGTCCAGTAGAGGGTGTTGGTATCGGGATCGAAGGTACCGGAGAGCCAGGTGGCAGCACCGCCGTATTCGATGAAATTTCCCCAGGTTTCGCTACCTGGTTCGCCACGGACCGGGACAGTATAGGTGCGCCAGAGTTCGGCCCCGGTTGCTGGATCGAGGGCGGCAAGAAAGCCGCGCATACCTTCGTCGCCGCCGGCGGAGCCGACAATGATTTTTCCGTTGATTGCGACGGGAGCGGCGGTACAGAAAACACCATCTTTGATGTTGGCGTACTGCTTGCGGAAGGCAAGGCCACCGGTGCGGCGATCGAGAGAGACGAGGTAGCAATCGGAAGTTACGAAGTAGACCTGGTTGCCGAGAATGGCAGCACCGCGATTGACGGCCTCCTTTTTGGCCTGGGTATCGATGTATTGCCAGATGGTGCGGCCGCTACGAGCGTCGAGGGCGAAGATGGAATTGGTATTGGTGTAGTACATGACACCATCGGCAACGATGGGGCGAGCGCGGAGGCTCTTGGCGAGGGGAACTTTGAAGCTCCATTTGGGAACCATGTTCTGGACGTTCTCGGGGGTGATCTGGGTTAGAGGCGAGAGCCCCTGGCCCTTGTAATCACCGGCGTAGGTGAGCCAGTTCTGATTGGGACTTTTGCGGATGTCTTCAAAGGAGATTTGCGCGGTAAGGGTGGCCGCCAGGAGGAAGAGTGAGAAGCGTTGCATTGATTTCGGTTCCTATTTGGCGGAAGTTGTAGAGGGGGCGGCACCCTGGAGGCGGAGAAAGCTGACCAGGTTGATGATGTCGTCACTGGAAAGTCTGGTTTTGTAATCGAGCGGCATGATGGTGCTGTTCTTCAGTTCCATTGATTCGATGGTATCGACCGGGATGGAGCGGAGCATACCGTCCTTAAGCTGGAGCTGGAGGACGTAATTGGTGCGATCCTTGACAAGGCCAGAAAGCTTGTCGCCATTGCGCAAGACAAGAGAAGCCGGCTGGAAGCCTGGAGTGTATTCGTAGTCTGGATCGAGGATGGAGCGGCGGAGCTTGGGGAGAGTGGAAGTGCGGCCGATGTTGGACAGGTCGGGGCCGGAAAGGCCTCCTTTGCCCGCGATTCGGTGGCAGTTGGAACAAGCGGCACCCGAAGAGAAGAGAGCCTGACCGAGGGCGGGATCGCCCGGGGCTTTGACTTCGGCAGCAGGAGCGGTGAGAGAGCGGACAAAAGCGGCAAGTTCCCAGCCACGGTCTTCAGACAAATTGGCCGCAGGCATGATGCCAACGCCCTTCTGGATGGTGAAGTAGAGGTTTTCGTCGGTCATGGGGTGCCAGGCACCACGCTCAATGAGACTGGGCCCGCGCCCGCCGCCACCTTCGGGGCCGTGACAGCCCGCGCATCCACCGAGATAAGCCTTGCGGCCAGCCTCAATGCGGTCTGCATCGTTCATAAAGGGATGCTTGGCTGCTTCTTCGTCTTTGGCGTGCTGGGCCATGAGGCTTGCGGCAAGGAAGCCAGTGAAGGCGATTCGGAATAAGTGCTGCACAATAGCCGATATTCTATACCCACAGAGCCAAACTGGGTGGCGAATCAATTTGGTGGCCACCCAGTGGGAGTTGGAGCGTCTTCCTGACGGCAAATCGTAGTCTGGTTCGGATTTCAATGAGCTGCGGCCGGGTCTTGCTATGCCTTCGATTTAGAGTTGGTGTTCAGAGTGGGAATTGGTGCGAATTGGCTTCGTTCGTTGCTTTTATGCCTGGGCTTGATCCTGGATCGGGTTGGAGTCGACCGACATGGAATTGGCTTCGTTTTGGCGGCCCTGATCGGCACGGTTGAATTCGGGGTCAAGACCGGTAGCGATGGCGAGCCCGAGGATCAGTGGTGCTTCTTTGGCGAGTTGGGTTTTGCGGAGATCGGCGACGGCGATCGCCGTCGATACGGGGGCGAAGACCTTGGCGTCGGCAAGTTCGGCGTGGACTTCGACTCCGGCCAGACGGTGGAGTTGGAGTTGCTGGAGCTGCCTGAAGGCTTTGGCGGCGCGGCGTTCGAACATTGCGCCGAGTTTGATCACTCGTTCC
>JANXLY010000181.1 GCA_025354885.1 Acidobacteriota bacterium
CACGAGCCCCACAGAGCGGCACCCACAAGCTGCCAAAACCCACTGCCAGGCCGGAACAGGGGCGCGGCCCCACTTCCACTATGGCAACAACCTTATTGGTCTTGGCATCGATGCGATGCACTGTATTTTTGGGACCATTGGACACCCAAAGAGCATCGCTCGTGACAGCTTGCCAGTCTGGTACTCCCGGTACACTGATCTCAGCAATGGGCTTGATCGTGTCCATCGCCCGCTTCACCCCAGGGGTGCTTATTCCAGGTCGTATGACTCTCGGCGGGCCAGAACCCTTCTGCTTGGGAGATGCCGGAGGCTCTTGTGAAAACAACGCAGACGCTGTCAAAAGCACAGCGCAAAAAGATCGAATCATTCGGTTAATCTCCATGTGCGGGCAGAGCTTTAGGAAGACCCACAGACTCCGCAATCTCTGCCGTACGAGTCAATTTCATCACAGTTACAAAGCTGATCCAGCTCAGCACGGGAGGCACCAGCGTATCGAGACCAGCCCATTCCGCAGGGGTCACAAAATGTGCCACGATACGGCAGCTTGTGCCCACCACAATTGCCGCAACAGCCGCCTCTGCTGTAGCGCGTTTGGAATGAACTCCGTAGAATAGCGGTACAACACAGCCGGCGAACACGATATCAAAGGCGATCACCAGCAGGATGCCCGGCTCAGGCTTCCAGTAGGCCACAAGACACGCTACCGCGGCCGTTGGAATCGCCATCACTCGCGAAAGCGTCAGCATCTGGCCATCACTCACCGGAACGGCGCGATAGCGTTCAAACATGTTGCGGGCGGCAACAACGCTCATCACAAGCATCGCGCCATTGGCGGTGGACATCGAAGCACCCAGCACACCGATAAACACCATCACGCCCATCCAGAAGGGCAGCGTGTTGTTAGCCAGAGTAGGCAGCACCATACGTGCATCATCAATCTTTGAAACCAGACTCACGCTATAGAGGCCCATCAGGGTGGCACAACCACCAACAACCAGCGTCAGCGCTGCTGCGTAGTAACACCCATTACTGGCAGTCTTGCCAGACTTCGCACTGAAGACCCGCTCCATGAAGTCGAGGGCCATCGCATTGCCCAGTGCCAGGGAGAGAAAGCCCGCCCAGTTGGGCAAAGCACCGGCCGAGATCTTCGTCAGTGCGCCAAGGTCCAGCTTGCCAGCGGCGACAGCGGTGTTGAGTGGAGCAGTGCCTTGAGTCCAGACCAGCCAGACCGCCGCTGCAACAAATCCGATCAACGCGACGTGAATCTGGAACATGTCAGTCCAGATGGCCGAGTACAAACCGCCGGCCATCGTATAAGCAAGAATTACCGTGGTCGCAATCACGAGCGAAGTTCCATAACTCATTCCACTCACCACGCTCAGGATCCAGGCGACGGCGCTGAGATTGCCTGCAATCAACACGGTGAAGCACACTAGCGTAACGATGCTCACCAGCAGTTCCGTGCCCTTGCCGTAGCGGCGAAAGAAGAACTCGGGAAGAGTCATCAGATCCATTTCATTCAGTGGCTTCGCAAGGTATTTCCCCACGATCACGAGGCTCACGGCGAGGCCTACCGGAATCAGTAATCCTCCCCACACATTGCTCGACCAGACGAGAGAAACGTTGCCGAGTGTGGCATTGCCGTCTACGGCTTGGGCCAGCAGTGCCGTGCCAACCACGAGAAATGGCATGGACTTGCCACACACCGTGTAGCGTTCGCTCGATCCCCGCACCTGCGTGTACGTGTAGAGACCGATCGCCAGGGAAATGGCCATAAAAATGACCACGGGCCAGAACATGGCTGTCATAGAATTATGCGCTCCTTGTGGGTTTCCGACAGGGAAGAAGCGCTCCGACGGGGAGAGGGCTGGGACCAGAAGCCGACTGGGCTTCTGCGTTCTTTTAAGGTAACAAATCAGCACGCGGCTTTACGGCAATACCGGCAATATGCGGCCCGGCGAGCCACAAGGGCAGATCGAAGTTTTCGATACCCTCCATTGCAAAGCCTGCTGCGGCAATCAGGCTTTCGGTTTCGCGATTGGGATGACAGCCACCGGCGCAACACCTCCAGAGCGGCAGCCACCTGTCCTGCGCCCGGCGCAACGCAGTCCCCTGCCCTGCTGCGACATGTTCGACAAACAAAAAGCGTCCCCCAGGCGAAAGACTTTCAAAGATCCCGCGCAACACCGTCTCCGGCTCCGCAACACTACACAGCACCAAGCTGCAGATCGCCGCATCAAAGCGCCCTGCCTGACCACGATACTCCTCAATAACAAGAGTTCCGTTTTGTGGCACTTTCACTTTTGCAGCCAGAACGCGATTCGGTTCGTAACCAGTCCAGCGAAGCCCCTCCGGCAGGTATTGCAAATTCACGCCGTTGCCCGCGCCGATTTCCAGTACATCCCCGCGCAAAGTGCCAAAGAGTTTCCGCTTGCGCGTCGCAACCATCGGTTCATGCACCTTGCTGGCCCGCTCCATCAGCCAGGCAAACCACGCTTCCCGCATGGATCGGAACACCGTTATTTCAGCTCGACGGTTATCGTACGAAAGGCCTGCTTCGCCTGATTCGTCAATTGCGGTGCGGCCTCACCGCGATCATGCCAGATCACTTCACCAGCCTTGCGTTTACGGATCGTGAGTTCGCCGGTCACAGGATCTTTTCGTTCATAAGCGCATTCGTCGAGAAACACGATCACCTGGTCGCTCTCGCGCACACCCGGCTCGCGCGCAACCCCTGGCAAATACGTCGTCTCAATCACCTTCACCTTCTTGTTTTCAAGCACTGTTTTCATGGGCAATGCAGCGTTCAGGAGCCAGCCGCCCATAAAGGCTACTAATAGAGTTGGATAACGTTTTTCCATATCGATTGCGTTTATGCTAACCTAATAGGCGAACAAAAGGTTGATTAAGGAACGAAGAGGAGTACCCCCCTTTAAATGGCATTGGCAGTTGAAGCGAAAAAAGAAATTATGGCCGCAAACGCGCGCCATAAAAAAGATGTTGGATCAAGTGAAGTACAGGTGGCATTGCTGACGGCTCGTATCGTCCAGCTCACACACCACTTCCAGACACACAAAAAAGATCATAGCTCTCGTCGTGGTCTTTTGTTGCTGGTCGCGCAACGGCGTAAGTTGCTGGATTACCTTAAGGGTCGAACCCCTCAGAAGTATTCGGCGCTGATTCTCAAGCTCGGCATTCGAAAATAAACAAATAGAATTCAAGTAACAGCCGGAAGTCGCTTCTCCGGCTGTTGCCGTTTTGGGGGTATTGCCTGATCTCTGTCCCGGAGGACAGAGCCATTATCAGTATTCAAATCGTCTCCTTGATCTTTCGCCGGAGACCTACCGAATCGTAAGGTTCGGACCACCCGGCTAACAGATCACCGCGTCCCATTGTGGAGACGCGCTCAGGAGGAATCAATAGATGATTCATACAGTTGAAATCGATCTCCATGGTCATAAGATCACCATCGAGACCGGCAAGATGGCCAAGCAGGCCAATGGTTCCGTCGTAATCCGTTGCGGCGATTCCGTAGTTCTCTCCACGGCTTGCTCCAATGTGAAGGCCAAAGAAACTGCCAGTTTCTTCCCCCTCACTTGCGACTACCGTGAATACACATACGCTGCCGGTAAGTACCCCGGCGGCTACATCAAGCGTGAAGGCCGCATGAGCGAGAAAGAAACGCTCAATGCCCGCCTGATGGATCGTCCGATCCGCCCGCTCTTCCCCGAAGGCTATTTGAATGACACCCAGGTGGTTGGCCTGGTCATTTCGGCAGACCCGTCCCGCGACCCCGGCATCCTCGCACTCACTGGTGCTGGTGCTGCTCTCGCGATTTCTGACATCCCCTTTCACCACTTGCTCGCCGCTGTGCGTGTTGCAGTTCTCGATGGCAAGCTGATTGCCCTCCCGACCTACGACGAAGCCAAGCGCGCCGAGATCTCGATCGTCGTTGCCGGCACAGAAGCCGGTGTCGTGATGGTAGAAGCAGGTGGCGTGGGCGCACCAGAATCCGATGTTCTCCGCTGCGTGGAGTTCGGCCTTGAATGCTGCCGTACCCTCATCGCCGGAATCAAGGAACTGGTTGCCAAGACTGGCAAGACCAAGCGCGTTTATAACGTACCGGTAGTCGACAAGACTATTTACAGCGCCATCGAGAAAGCCGTCAAGGTTGACCTCGCCGACGCCATGGACACCAAGAAGTACTCGAAGCTCGACTCTTACGCCAAGGTCGACGAGTGCAAGGTGAAGGCCAAGGCATTGTTTGAAGGCACCACCGACGAACTCAAGGCCAAGCAGGTACTCGCCGGCAAGTATTTCGATCTTCTTAAGGAAGAGATCTTCCGCGCCGAAATGCTCGACAAGCGTCGCCGTCCCGATGGCCGCGCCTTCGACGAAATCCGCAACCTCGAAATGGAAGTCGGTGTCCTGCCGCGTACGCACGGTTCCTGCCTCTTCACTCGTGGTGAAACACAGGCGCTCGTGACGACCACTCTCGGTACTAGCGACGACGCTCAGAAGATCGAGATGCTCGACTTCACCGAGACCTCCAAGCGCTGGACGCTGCACTATAACTTCCCGCCCTTCTCGGTTGGCGAAGTCGGCTTCATGCGTGGTGCAGGCCGTCGCGAAATCGGCCACGGCAATCTTGCCGAGCGTTCGATCGCCGCAGTTCTGCCTCCCGCAACGGAATTCGGTTACACGATGCGTTGCGTTTCTGAGATTCTCGAATCCAATGGTTCTTCTTCGATGGCCAGTGTTTGCGGTGCCACCCTGTCGCTGATGGACGCCGGTGTGCCGATCACGAATCCCGTAGCCGGCATCGCCATGGGTCTGGTAAAGGAAGGCGACAAGTACGCCGTTCTCACTGACATCGCTGGCGCTGAAGATCACTACGGCGACATGGACTTCAAGGTTGCTGGAACCCGCACTACGATCACTTCACTGCAGATGGACCTCAAGGTCCAGGGTGTTTCCAGTGCCCTGTTGACAGAAGCTCTGGAACAGGCCCGTCAAGGCCGCATCTTCCTGCTCGACGCCATGGCCAAGTGCCTGGCTGAGCCGCGCAAGGAAATGTCCCAGCATGCGCCGCGCATGTACATGGTCACCATTCCTACCGACAAAATCCGCGAGCTCATCGGCCCCGGCGGCAAGGTGATCCGTGGCATCGTCGAACAGACTGGCGCCAAGATCGACGTCGAAGACGACGGTACAGTGAAGGTCTTCGCATCCGACGCCGCTGCCGCTCAAAAGGCACTTACGATGATCAACAACATCTGTGCGGTTGCCGAACCGGGCAAGACTTACCTCGGTACGGTTACGCGCATCGCCGACTTCGGCGCATTTGTCGAGATCATCCCCGGCACCGATGGCTTGTTGCACATCAGCGAAATCAGCGAATCGCGCGTCCGTCAGGTCCGCGACGAGTTGAATGAGGGTGACCAGATCATGGTCAAGGTCCTGGCTGTGGAAGGCAACAAGATCAAGTTGAGCCGCAGGGCACTCTTGAAGGAACAACGCGAGAAGCTCGGCAAGCCGGCGCCGACCGAATAGTCGTTCTCTGATTCAAAATAGAAAAGACCCGCGGCGCAAGTCGCGGGTCTTTTCTATTACAATCGAGAGAGACGTGCACCTGTAGCTCAGCTGGATAGAGCATTTGGCTTCGAACCAAAGGGTCGGGGGTTCGAGTCCCTCCGGGTGCACCACTTCAATCTCTCCCCGCCATTTCCCGTCCGGCTCTATTGGAACTCATTCGACTCTTCAGTTTGAGAAAAGGGGCTTCCACAAAAAAATAAGATGCACCGGCTGCCAACATCGTCAAGAGCAGCGCCAAAGGCATACTTCCAATCGCATTCGCCTGAACACTGAAACTCTGCTGCCAAAGGTAGATGCTGTAGGACAATACTCCAATGCCTTTTGCAAGTCGGGATTCCAGAATTCGATAGATCGGATTACCAGGTGAGAGTTGAACAACAAACAGCAAGCCAGCACCAAATGCGGCAGATCGAAGTGGATCGGCCATGACTAACGAAAGCATTTTGTCCCAGCGCGAGAATCCCCACGATATTGCGAATAGACCGGCACAAACTCCCAAACAGACGCCAGGCCGAAGGGAGAATGATCTCATTCTTGTGCCAAAGCCGCCCGTAACAACCAGCGCAAGCGCACAGCCAACTGCGATGCAACACATTTCTGCCAGCGACGAGTAGTGGATGTCGAATGACAGGGCTGCTGCTCTGCAGCAGTGCCCATCGCAGCGCAGGCGAGAGCGCGAGAAAGAGAGTCAGAACAAGAGCGACGGTTCTTAAACTCAATCGGAGGAAGAGGAACGGCCACAAAAGATAAAAATGCTCTTCTACCGCGATTGACCAGGTGTGATTCAGGAATGGATCCATAGTGGGCATCACAAAGCACTGTGTAAAAGTCAGCATTGCAAGCCACGTGTCATTTGAGATCCGATGGATAGAGACCAATTGAAAGCCATAGAAGACCAGCATCAGCAGACAGTAAGCCGGCAGAATCCGGAGGGCCCGGCGTTGAAAGAAAGCCCCGAGTGCGATCTTGCCTGTTCGACGACGTTCTCGCAGGAGTAACAATGTGATCAAAAATCCTGAGATGACAAAGAAGGAGATGACACCAAAATGCCCCACTCGCCAATTGCCCGGAAAATCATAAAAGTGGCTGACCAGGACGCAGACAATTGCGAACGCGCGAAGACCGCCGAGACAGGGCACCATACCATCCCGGACCCAGTCAGGCATTGTCGCTTCAACATCAGGATTGGAGGCTAAGTGAATTTGAGGAGAGGCCTTTTGTTGGATTGCTTCCGGCACCAGGCATGAATTGTCGAATTTTCCAGACTCTGCTCATTCGCAGCCATTGGTACTTACCCTGAGAGACTCATATCGTAGCAGACACAGTCGAGTCAGAGTCAGCTCTGCACAGCCGTGCTGTACAGCCGCGCTTCACAGCCGCAATTCAATCCAGACTCAATTCCCCCCATCCGTCCTGATTTCTGGCGTCACATCAAAACCCTCAGCAGGCCTTTGGAAATCAGCCGCTCACCCTCTAACGACAGCAAGGACAATGCCCCGCATCTGGCCGTTCGAGTGCGAGCCGTGCTCCCCTTACGCGCCGCTTGTGAAATACTCGTGTACGACAATATGCGGCCCGTCTTTCTCTGTTTTTTTACCGCGACTCTGTGCGCCCAAACCGTTGAGTTCAACCGTCAGGTGCGCCCAATCCTCTCGGACAAATGCTGGACCTGCCACGGCACTGACGCTGCTGCCAAAGGCATCCGACTGCGTCTCGATCAGGAATCGTCCACGCAGGCAGCCCGTAATCTCATCATCGATCGCGTCACAACTGAGAACAAAGCCCGCCGCATGCCACCGGCGCACACCGGCAACTCGCTCACCACAAACGAAATTGCAATTCTTCGCACCTGGGCTGAGTCCGGTGCACCGTGGCAAATGCACTGGGCCTACTTGCCTCCGACACGCCAACCCGGCGGCAGCATCGACTACTTCGTCAAGAACAAGCTCTCTAGCCTGGGTCTCAAGCCATCCCCGCCAGCTCAAAGAGAAACGCTGCTCCGCCGTGTCACTCTCGACCTCACCGGCCTTCCGCCAACCCCCGCTGAGCTCGACAGCACCGAGCCATACGAGGCCACCGTTGATCGCCTCCTTGCCTCCCCTCGCTTTGCCGAACGCATGACCGCCCGTTGGCTCGACGCCTCACGCTATGCCGACACGAACGGTTACCAGACCGATGGGGAACGCGTCATGTGGCGCTGGCGCGATTGGGTCATCAATGCCTTCCAAAACAACATGCCCTTCAACCAGTTCATTCTCGAACAGATGGCTGGCGACCTCTTGCCGAACCCCACCCTCTCGCAACGCATCGCCACCGGCTTTCAGCGTAACCACCGTGGCAACGGAGAAGGCGGCATCGTCGCCGAAGAGTATCTCGCGGAATACGCCGCAGACCGCGTAGAAACCATGTCCGCTGTTTTCCTCGGCTCTACCGTCGGCTGTGCCCGCTGCCACAACCACAAATACGACCCCTTCTCGCAAAAAGATTTCTACCAGTTCTTCGCTTACTTCCACAACATCGGCGAGCGCGGCCGTTACTTCAAATACGGCAACACGCCGCCCTTCCTCCACGCTCCCACCAACGATCAACAGGCCAAACTGCAAAGCCTGGAAGCAGCCATTCGCAAGGCAGAATCAAAGCTCAAAGCGGGTGAAGCGAAAGGCCCGCTGCACTGGAAGCCCACCCTCGACCTTATCCAGCTCGACAAGGCCGCCCCCAGCTACACAGACCGCTTCACGGTTGCCGCTCATTTCACACCTCAATCCGCCGATGCCACCATCATCGCCAAGACGGTCGAGACAGAAGATCCGATGGGCTTCAGTCTCCTCCTCAACAAGGGCCATCTGCAAGTCAACCTCGTACAGCGCTGGCTCGATGACGCAATCCGTGTCGAGACCGAACGCGTCCTCGAACCGGGACAAGCCCATCACGTCGCCTTTACCTTCGACGGATCAAAACTCGCTTCCGGCCTCCTTCTCTACGTCGATGGCAAACCTGAAAAACTCCGCATCCTTGTCGACGAGTTGAACCAGGATTTCGTCGTCAAAGAGCCAATCAAAATCGGCAAGGTTGGCGTAAGTGACCCGCGCGTTTATGGCCGTGCACTTACCCAGCTCGAAGTCGCATTTCTAGCAGGCACCGCCACCGGCTCAGAGGCCAAACGCCGCCAGTTTCTCGAAACGCAAGACAGTGCATCCTGGGCAGAGCTCACCCGCTTGCGACGCGAACGCGAAGCCTATCTCGACCAGGTCCCTACAGTCATGGTGATGCAGGAAATGCCGTTGCCGCTCGAAGCCCACGTCCTGATTCGTGGCGCCTACGATCGGCCCGGCGAAGCGGTCAGCCCCGGTGTCCCGTCCTTCCTCGGCAAGATCCCCGCAGGCTCTCCCAACAACCGCCTCGGACTCGCCCGCTGGCTCATCGATCGCAACAACCCTCTCACCGCCCGCGTCACCGTCAACCGTTTCTGGCAATCTCTCTTCGGCATCGGCATCGTCAAAACGCCCGAGGACTTTGGCGCTCAGGGCGAATGGCCTTCTCATCCCGAACTCCTCGACTGGCTCGCTGTTGAATTCATGGATAGCGGCTGGAATGTCAGGCAACTCATCAAGACCATCGTCCTCTCCGACACCTACCGCCAAAGCTCGCTGGTCTCACCCGAATTCCTTGCGAGAGACCCCGAGAACCGTCTCCTCGCCCGTGGCCCCAGGCTCCGTCTCGACGCAGGGCAGATCCGCGATCAGGCCCTCTTCGTCTCCGGCTTGCTCATCGAAAAACAAGGCGGCCCCTCCGTCAAACCCTACCAGCCGAACGGCCTTTGGAAAGAACTCTCGGGCGGCACCGATTACCAGATCGACAAGGGCGAGGGCCTCTACCGCCGCAGCATCTACACCTTCTGGAAACGCACTTCACCACCACCCGCAATGGCCAACTTCGACGCCGCTGGCCGCGAGACCTGCATCGTCCGCGAATCCCGCACCGACACCCCACTGCAGGCACTCAACCTCATGAACGACGTCACCTTTCTTGAGGCCTCGCGCAAACTTGCCGAGCGCATGCTCCACTCGAAAGACGGCATCAGCTTCGGCTTCCGGCTGGTCACGAGCCGCCTGCCCAACACCAGAGAGCTCGCCATCCTGAACAACGCTTACCAGCAACACCTCGCCACTTACAACAGCAACCCCGATGCCGCCCGCAACCTGCTGGCCCACGGCGATTCCGCACGAGACACCAAGCTCGACAATGCCGTGCTCGCAGCCCACACTCTCGTCGCCAGTATGTTGCTCAACCTCGACGAAGGGATCACCAAAGAATGAGACGCCGCAACTTCCTCGCCACCGCTGCGATGGCCAGTCTCGCCGATGCGCAAACCCACTTCGCTCCCAAAGCGAAGCGCGTCATCTATCTCTTCCAAAGTGGCGCACCCTCGCAAATCGAACTCTTTGACCACAAGCCCGGGCTCGTAAAATTGCGCGGCACAGAACTCCCCGATTCAATCCGTCGCGGCCAGCGACTCACCGGCATGACCGCCGCTCAGACCAGCTTCCCGCTCGTCCCCTCGCAGTTTGCATTCCAGCAGCGCGGCCAGTCCGGGGCCTGGGTCAGTGACCTCATGCCGCACGTCGCCAAGATTGCAGACAAGCTCTGCTTCATCAAATCGATGAACACCGAAGCGATCAACCACGACCCCGCAGTCACCTTCTTCCAGACCGGCTTCCAACTCGCTGGCCGCCCCTCCATCGGCTCCTGGCTCTCCTACGGGCTCGGCACCGAGAACAAAGATCTGCCTGCCTTCGTCGTCATGATTTCACAAGGCACCGGCAACATCGCCGATCAGCCCCTCTACGATCGCCTCTGGGGCAGCGGCTTTCTGCCCACCAAATTCCAGGGCGTCAAATTCCGTTCCACCGGCGACCCGGTCCTCTATCTGCAGAACCCCGAAGGCGTCACCGCCGCAACCCGACGCCGCTACCTCGACGATCTCGCCAGCCTGAACCAGCTCAAGCTCGATCAGGCAGGCGATCCTGAAATCAGCACACGCATGGCCCAATACGAGATGGCCTTCCGCATGCAAAGCTCTGTGCCCGAGCTCACTGATCTCTCGAAAGAATCAGAAGCCACGATCAATCGCTACGGTCCTGAGGCCCGCACTCCCGGCTCCTTCGCCGCCAATTGTCTCCTCGCCCGTCGTCTCGCCGAACGCGGTGTCCGTTTCATCCAGCTCTTCCATCGTGGTTGGGATCAGCACAACCATCTGCCCGGCCAAATCGTCGGACAGTGCCGCGACACCGATCAAGGAACTGCAGCCCTCATTGAAGACCTCTCCGAACGCGGTCTCCTCGAAGACACTCTTGTTGTATGGGGTGGAGAATTCGGACGCACCGTCTATTGCCAGGGCAAGATGACGGCCGACGATTACGGACGCGATCATCACCCCCGCTGCTTCACTGTTTTTCTTGCCGGTGGCGGCATCAAGGCCGGCACCAGCTACGGAGAAACGGACGAATTCTCTTACAACATCGTCAAAGATCCCGTCCACGTCCACGACCTTCACGCCACCATCCTCAGGTTACTCGGCATTGATCACACGAAACTCACTTACAAGTTTCAGGGCCGCCACTTCCGGCTTACCGATGTCCACGGCGAAGTCGTCAAGCCGATCCTCGCCTAGGCTCCAAACCTGATACCGTATTGGGGATGCAAAGACTACTCCTTACCCTCTCTGTTTTCGCCCTCTGCCTGCCCCTGTGCGCGCAATTGGCCACCAAGAAATCCCTCACTCTCGAAGTCGCAAAGAAAATTGCCGCGGCTGCCGAAGTCGAAGCGCGCAAAAACAACTGGACCGTGGTTATCAGCGTCGTCGACGACGGCGCAAATCTGGTTTACCTCGAAAAGATCGACGGCACTCAGATCGGCTCTATCGATATCGCACAGATGAAGGCCCGCACCGCCATCCGTATGAAGCGCCCCACAAAGGTACTCGAAGATGCTGTACTCGGCGGACGCAACACGGTCTTGAAACTGCCCGACGTACTTCCGGTCGAAGGCGGCTTGCCACTCGTCGTGGATGGTCAGATGATTGGCGCAATCGGTGTCAGCGGAGTAACCTCTGCCCAGGATGGCCAGATCGCCGCTGCTGGTGTCAAAGCCCTCGAAGGCATCAAGTAGCCACGCATACCAAAGAAGAAGCCCGCCGATCCGGCGGGCTCTAGCGTTAGCTATGAAATAAGGGTGAGATCCAAAACGAAAGGAACAAGAAGAGTTTAGACAGTCAGTCCCTCACTCCATTTCAGAAGTGCGGTAAGGATGTCCTGCCATAAATTCTTCATCTATATGGAGTTTAGGGTGATTCCCATGTTTCGTCAACAAGAAAATCGAAGCAACCCCCCATCGCATTGAAAACAAAAAGATTATTCTTTCAATTCAATCTCTAGCTTCCGCTATAGATTAAGCAGTATCGCTAGTTCAGCCACTGCTTGCCGCTACGCTGCCCGTGTTCGGCCAGATAGCTTTGCATCGCCTTCGCGATCTTCGGATTCTCAGATCGCCCCATTTCCTCAAGCACTGGACGCAACAGCTCCACATTCTCCGGCACACTCATCGCAGTCACCAGTGCCAGATCCTCGCGGCCCATCGCAATCATTTCTTCAATCGCCGCACCGTCAGCCGCCAGATACTCCTGTGCGTAAAACTCCAGCGCCTGCGCCTCCGGCCAATCCGGCTCTTTGCCGCTCTCCCGCAAAGTATCGAGAAACCACTCCCGCATATCGAAGTCTTCGATCAGATCACTCCAGTCATCGATGCCCCAATCGCTACCTTCCAGAAAAGGCCCCGCCACTCCCGCCTGCTGCTTCTCACGCGTGGCAATCATCTCCAGCAGATACACCATCGGCGGCGCACTCCCCTTCTCCCGCAACCCGGAATGCAAACGCCCCAGCGCCTTCGCCGCAGCCGCCCGCACCAGCGAACTTGGGTGATCGAGAAAATGCAGGTACGGTTCCGCACCAGATTCCCACTCGACAATACTCCAACGTTCATCGGGCCACCAGAACATCGCTGTTTCCTCATCGGTCAATGCAACAGCCAATTCGATCGAATCCATTTCGATATCGCCGCGCAATCGGCCCTGCCGCGTCAGCCAATAGACCGGAGCCTGCGCCGTACTTCCCTGCCGCCTCGGCTGGGCCCGCAGAATCGACCAGCAAAATGCACACACCTTTTCGTCGCTTTGTTTCGCCAGCCAATTCGTGTAGATCCCCAGTAATTCTTTGAGCTCCGCATCCTCAGGACTGTCTTTCTGAAACGGCCAGCAATCCGTCAGACCGATCGACAGTTGTCGCCCGGATCCGTAACGCAATAGCGCCCCCTCGCCAGTCGTAAGCCAGGCATATAACTCACTCGCCAGCCGCGCCAGCGCACCCATGGCGTCTTTCCATTCTGCCCCATCCATACCGGCCCGCATCTCGCATTTGCCGGCAAAGTTGGCAAACTCATTCGCACTGGCGTGTCGTTCGATCAGCGCTTCCAACTGGCGCCGCAGAGATCCTTCAACCATGTCTATCACCCTATCGCATGCAAGCACCCACTGCGACGTGCTATTATGAAATTCGGCTAACCGCGGCTTTGTCTTAGTTGTTTTGTACTCCTATTTTCCTGGCTGCTATTAGAACTTTTATTGAAAGCAACAGGAGTCTCCCATGACCAACCTATATGTCGGAAACCTTAGTTTCCATACCACCGAAGACCAACTACTTGGAATCTTCTCAGAATTCGGCGCAGTTGAGCGCGTAAACGTTGTCACCGATCGCATGACCGGCCAGCCCCGTGGCTTCGCATTCGTAGAAATGACGAACCGCAATGAAGCAGAAAATGCAATCTCCTCCTTAGATGGACGCGAACTCGATGGACGCAATCTTAGCGTCAACGAAGCTCGCCCGAAGACCGACGGCCCACGTGGCGGCGGCGGCGGACGTCCTGGTGGCGGTGGTGGTCGTCCTGGTGGCGGCGGTCGTCCCGGCGGCGGCGGTGGCTTCCGTAAGGGCAGCTACTAGTTTGCAGTCCCCCGACAACACACAGCGAATGAAATTATTTTCTGAACTTTCCCTTTCTGAGGTTTTGCAGCGCAATTTGGCAGCCAACAACCTCACTGTGCCCACACCAGTGCAAGCTAAGGCCATCCCGCCAGCGCTTGCCGGCTCAAACGTAGTTGCTACCGCGCAGACCGGCACAGGCAAGACTCTTGCCTTCTTGTTGCCGATCATGCAATCGCTTTCTCAGAACCCCGTTAAGGGAGTTCAGGCTGTCATCATGACTCCGACCCGCGAACTCGCGATCCAGATCCAGGAAGCTTTTACCAAGCTCTCCAAGGACACGGGTTTGCGCGCCACAGTCGTTGTCGGTGGTCTCAGCGAGAGCAAGCAGCTCTTCGAAATCCAGCGTGGCAGTCAAGTAATTGTCGCCACTCCGGGACGTCTGTTCGATTTCATCAGCCGCAGGCTGGTCAAGTTGAGCTCGGTTAAGTTCGTCGTCCTCGACGAAGCCGACCGCATGCTCGACATGGGCTTCCTGCCCACCATCGAACAGATCCTTCAGCAGATCCCGATTCAGCGTCAGACTCTCTTCTTCTCGGCTACCATCGAGCGGACGATTGTTCCCCTGATTGCCAAGCACGTACCCAACCCGGTACGCATCGAGATCGGTGCAACCACCAAGCCCGGCGTCGATATCGATCTTCATCTCTATGAAGTCGAATCACACCGCAAGCTCGGCCTGCTCCGTCATCTCCTTGAGCAAAAGCAAGGTTCCTTCCTGGTATTTGCCCGCACCAAACATTCGACAGATCGTCTCGCCAAGCGCCTCGCGCGTACCGGCGTCAAGACGGCTGCAATCCACGGCGACCGGACCCAAAGTCAGCGTCGTCAGGCCCTCGAAGGTTTCAAGGACGGCTATTACCGTGTGCTCGTTGCCACCGACGTTGCCGCTCGCGGCATCCACGTGGACAACATTGAGCATGTTGTGAACTTCGATCTGCCCCAGGCTCCCGAAGACTTTATCCATCGCGCCGGTCGTACCGGCCGCGCCGGTCAAAAAGGCACTGCATCTACCTTCGCTACCAGTGGCGAGCGTGGCGCAATTCGCATGATTGAACGCGCGATCAAGATTGTCCTGCCCCGTCAGAATGTCCCATCCGAACTTCCGGTAGACCCTGCTGATGTGGCCAGCGATTCGTCCTACGAAGCGCGTCCGTCCTACGGCGACCGCAATTCCTACAACGATCGTCCGTCGAAGTTTGGCAGATCGGCCACTCCTCCTACACCTTACATGGTGAAGAAGGCAGCACAAGCCGTAGCAGGCCACTCACCCAAGCCGAAGCATTCTTTCCTCAAGGCAAAGAAGCTCAAGCTCAAGTCAGCCAAGCCCGCAGGCCGCACAGCGTATGCCTAAACCGGCCTACGCCTAAACAAGACACAAACAAAATGAAAAGCGGCGGGCTGCCAAGCCCGCCGCTTTTTTATTGCGCAGCACTTACTTCTGAAATACTTCAATCAGCTTTACAACATCCGTCCTCGGCCGATCGGCCATCCCGCCAACTCTGTCCATATAGGCTGAGTAATCCTGCTCGGGATGCACCTTGTTCCAGATCGCCCGGGTCGGAGTGCCCTTGCCCAAGGCTTCCCAGTTCGGGAAAATATCAATCGTCATTGCGTTGTAGGCAAGACTCGTCCCGCCCGGCATCGTCAGTGTCGAAAGGCGCCAGCCCGCACCGGGATTCTGTTTGGCATTCTCTTCCGCCAGTTGTTTCCAGCCGGCTCTTTCCGCACGAAGCCAATCTCCTCCCATGCCAGTTTTGACTTTGAAGTAATTGATGCGGGCATAGTTGCCTTTCTCCGAGCGGCCAATCCGCTCCCAGCCACGCCAGACGTCAGTCGAGACAAGATAACTCAGCTCGTCCCGCTTGGCAATCATGGCCTCGCGGCTCATCGCAATTCCGGCCTTCTTCATATCTGCTGCAACCTTCTCCGGGCCGGAAGTCTCTGGCGGAAAGCCAGTGTAGATCGAATAAATGTGGTAATCGCAACGGGCAGCCCGGCCCGCTGGAGAGACGCCTTGCGCAATCACAGCGATCTGGACGCTGCCATCTTCCACACGCACCTTGTACAGCTTCGCTACTTCCTTCAGCTGAGCCGCATACTCCGCACCCTTGCCCTCTTTCACCTTGATGCAATTATCAATGCTATAAGGCGTCGCTTCTGGCGTTTGTCCGTAGACAATGGAACAACAAAACACTCCGAGTACGAATGCACCGGAGAATCTGGGTAACTTCAACACGAAACACCTGCTTTCTATCTTCCAGGCTGTGCCGGAGACAGCGCGAATACTATCACAGCCGTAGCGCCAACTCCAGCCCTCTCAGACAAGACCTCTCAGACAAGACCTCTCAGGCAAGACCTCTCAGGCAAGACCTCTCAGGCAAGACCTCTCAGGCAAGACAAACAATCGCGCTAAACTTGCTGCTCAGTGCCACTCAGACCCAATCTTATCTGCTCACTCCTGCTAGCCTGCAGCCTTTGCAATCTGCTAACCGCCCAAGCCCCTAACCGCCCCGGAGCCGATTGGCCCTCCTACGGCGCAACCGCCGCAAACCACAAATACTCCGCCCTCGATCAGATCAACAAAAGCAATCTCAAGCAGCTCAAGATCGCCTGGCGCTGGACCTCCATCGACGAAGCCACCAAGCTCGAAACCAAAATCCGCCCTTGGTTATTCGAGGTAACCCCGCTCATGATCGGCGGCACTCTCTATGTCAGCACCGGCCTCGGTCAGATCGCCGCCATCGATGCCGCCTCCGGCAAAACCCTCTGGACTCACGACCCCAAAAGTTACGCCAGCGGCAAAGCGCCTCTCTACGGCTTCACCCATCGCGGCGTCGCATACTGGCCCGGTGGCGCAGGCGCAGCCCCGCGTATCCTCATGGGTACTGTCAACGGCTATCTCCTCGCGCTGGACGCAAAATCTGGGCAACCTGTCAACAGCTTCGGCAACAATGGCGTCGTCGATCTGGGCATCGGATGGTCTGCAAGTGCTGACCGCGCCAGTTACACAGTCACTTCTGCTCCAGTAATTGTTCGTGATGTCGTAGTGCTCGGCTCGGGCCTCGGCGATCACTCGGGGCCAAAAGACAACATCCCCTCGGGGAATGTACGCGGCTTCGACGTCCGCACCGGCAAGATGCTCTGGGACTTCCACTCTGTCCCCCGCGAAGCTGAATTTGGCAACGACACCTGGCTCGAAGGCTCCGCAAAGAGCAGCCGTGGCGTCAGCGCCTGGGCACCACTCAGCGCTGACGAAGCGCTCGGTTACGTCTACCTCCCCTTCAGCACCCCTTCCAACGACTACTACGGTGGCAACCGCCCAGGCGACAATCTCTTCGGCACAAGCATCGTCTGCCTCGATGCCAAGACCGGCAAACGCGTCTGGCACTTTCAAACCACCCATCACGACATCTGGGATTACGACCCGCCAGCCGCACCCACCCTCACGGACATTAGTGTCGAAGGCAAACGCATCCGGGCCCTCGCACAAGTCACCAAACAGGGCTTCGTCTTCGTTCTCGACCGTACCAACGGCAAACCAGTCTGGCCCATTATAGAAACGAGAGTTCCGCAATCCACTTCCGGTAAAGAACACACGGCCGCAACCCAGCCAATCCCCACCAGACCCGCACCCTTCGACCGTCAGGGCGCAACCGAAGACGATCTCATCAACTTCACGCCAGCTATCCGCGCCGAAGCAGTCGAGATCCTGAAGAAATACGATTTCGGTCCGCTCTTCACTCCTCCTTCCTTCCGTGGTGCCGTGTCGTTACCTGGCGCACAGGGTGGAGCCAGTTGGGCTGGTGCAGCCTTCGATCCAGAAACGAATACCCTCTACGTCCCGTCCATCACCCGCCCCACCGTGATGACGCTTTACGAAAAAGACAATCCGCGCTTCAAAGGCGTTAGCCCAACCACGGACGGCTTCAGCGGCGGTCGCGTTGCGCTAGTCGGCCCGCAAGGCCTGCCTCTCTTCAAGCCGCCCTTCGGCCGCATCACCGCTATCGATCTCAACTCCGGTAATCACCTTTGGGCAGTTGCAAGCGGCGTTGGTCCACGCGATCACCCGGCGCTAAAAGACCTCAAACTCCCCGCCCTCGGCTGGCCACTGCGCACTTTCGTCCTTGCTACCAGGACACTCCTCTTCGCGGCGCAGGAAGGACCCGTAGGTGCCGAGAGACTCAACAACGGCCGCCTTGAGGCTACCCACACCATCCGAGATGCCAAGCTCCGCGCTTACGACAAACAGACCGGTGCCGAGCTCGCTGAATTCGACTTGCCAACAAATGCCACTGGCTCCCCAATGACTTACTCCGCAAACGGCAAACAGTTCATCGTCGTCACAATCGGCGGCTCCAATCTTCCAGCCGAACTGGTTGCCTTCTCGCTGCCCTAATTTCAAAATTTTCAAATTCCGCTGTCGATTCACCTCTCTCCTCATTAACAAAGTGATATTATCGAAACCGCTTCGGCTGCAACGCCAGTAATCCGGAACCGATTCCGTGCAGCCAAGTCCCGTGGACCAGCGCCTCAACAAGCCATCCCGTGGCATCACAAACACTGGCAGGATCAGCATTCCATGAAGAAATCGCTCTTACTCGCAGCCGCGCTGCTGTCGGTCTCCTGTGCACCGACGCCGAAGCCAGAAGCCACCGCTCCGGTCGCAAAACCCGCCGACACCGGCAGCGTCTTGCGACTCGATCCGGCACTCGACGCCCTCGTCCCAAAAGACGCAAAGATTGAAAAGCTCGCCGACGGCTTCAAGTTCATCGAAGGTCCGCTATGGCTTCCTTCAAATGCACTTCTGTTCAGCGATGTCGTCGGCAACGTCGTCCACAAATGGACGCCCGAAGGCAAAGTCACAGACTTCCTGCGCCCTGGCGGCTACGACGGCACCACCCTGCCCGCCGATGGCTACAACGGATCCAACGGCATCATCGCCGGCAAAGATGGCACAGTCCTGATTTGCCAGCACGGCAATCGCCGCATCATCACGGTCGACAAGGACATGAAAGTAACCACCCTCGTCGACAAGTTCGAAGGCAAGAAACTTAATAGCCCCAACGACCTCGTTTATCATTCCGACGGCTCGCTGTACTTCACAGATCCTCCATACGGCTTGCCTAAAGGCGACGAAGACGCCTCAAAGGAACTGAAGTTCAATGGCGTCTACCGCCTCTCTAAAGGCAAGCTCACCCTGCTCGTCAAAGACATGACGCGTCCCAACGGAATCGCCTTCTCGCCCGACGAAAAGACACTCTATGTCGCCAACTCTGATGAGAAGAAAAAACTCTGGATGCGCTACGATGTGGCTCCCGACGGCAAGCTCTCGAACGGCAAAGTCTTCGCCGACGTTTCAGCCGAAAAAGAAGACGGCCTCCCCGATGGCATGAAGGTCGACGCACAGGGCAACGTCTACGCCACCGGCCCCGGCGGCGTCTGGATTTTCTCCCCCGACGGCAAACACCTCGGCACGATCAAGGCAGCTGAAATTCCAGCCAATGTCGGCTGGGGCGACGACGGCAAGTCGCTCTACATGACCGCCCGCACCGGCCTCTATCGCATCAAACTCGCAGCCGCCGGCAAGACACCAGCAATCTAATTCAAGGAACAAATCATGCAACGTAGAAAACTCTTAGGCACCATCCTCACCGCAGGAGCAGCATCCACCCCACTGCTCGCCGCCCCTGCAGCACATCCCATCCGCCTGCAAGTCGATCTCACCGTCGATGCAGCCAAAGAAAAAGAGATGCTCCATAACTTTGAGACCATCTTCCGGCCCGCCGCTGCCAAACAGCCTGGATACATCGATGTAAAGATGCTGAAGCTGCGCACGACACTCATGGGCAAAGGCCCCGTCGGTGTCAATTACCGCTTTGATCTCGCCTTCCAGAGCGAAGAGCAGCGACAGAAGTGGGTAGCCACCGACGTGCACCAGCAGGTCTGGCCCACCATCGAAAAGCTGCTCGCACACAAGAATTACACCGTCATGCTCTTCGATGTGATCTAGCAAAAAAACGAAAGCGGCAACCATGAAGATCCTCTTGTTCGCATCCCTCTCCATACTTCCGATCCTTGCAGTTGAGCCTCTCGCGCAGCGTATCGTCCACACCGACCCCTCCAAGTACCGGGCCGCAAAATCGGTCCACGGTGGTGCCGGTCAACTCGATTACCTGGCCCTCTTTGATGCGCACAGCCTCGATACTAACCTCTTCTTTCTGCACCGTGGCATCATCCAACCCAAGAGCGGCATCGGCGCTCACTTCCACAATCAGTGCGAAGAGATGTTCGTCATCTTCAATGGAGAGGCGCAGTTCACGATCGACGGTCGCACTTCCTTATTGAAAGGCCCCGCCGGCGCACCCTGCCGCATGGGTCACTCGCACGCCATCTACAACCCGACGGACAAACCCGTCGAGTGGATGAACATCAACGTCTCCGCGCTCAAGGGCACTTACGATGCCTTCGACCTCGGTGACAATCGTGTCGGCGCAGCGCTCGACGCGATCCCGGTCTTCATGACCATGCGTCTCGACAAGGCTCTGCTCAAGGCTGTAACTAACATGAGCGGCGGCACCGGCTCGGCTCAATATCGCCGTGCACTCGACACCCCGGTCTTCGCCGGTCCCTGGTCCTATGTGGACCATCTGGTCCTCCCTCCAGGCGCGTCCGCAGGCACGAAAGTGCATCGCGAAGTCGCGGAATTCTACTACGTCATCGGTGGCGACGGCACCGCTACGATTGCAAATGAAACCGCAGCCATCCATGCTGGCGACGCAATCCCCGTCCAGCTCAACGACCCTCATTCTTTCGCCAACACCGGCACTCAACCCCTGGAATTTCTGATCGTAGGCGTGGCTCGCCAGAGCTCACGCCGCCCAATAGACTAGGACCTAATTTCTGAACTTCGCATACTGCATTGAGCGAGACCGCAGTCACGACTTCCGAGATGGGATGGCTGAACAATCCGAGCCCCGACCGTCAGGGAGTGGTCAGCGCTAATTTACGCAAGCATCTACTAAAGGACAAATATGAACACAAGCCGCCGAACTGCACTCTCCGCACTAGCCGGATCCACCTTCGCGATCCACGGCAAAGCCGCAAAAAAAGCCACCGCCTTTGCCCTGATCGGTGATCGCTATCACAACTCCGATTACGTCCGCACCGCGCTCACGCGTACCATCGCAAAACAGATGGGTGTCTCGATCGACTTCACCGACGAAACCCCTTTGCTCAATGCAGAAACCCTCCAGGGCTACAAAGTCCTGATCGTCTTACGTGATGGAATGATCTGGCCCGACGGCTATGGTGGCGACGAAAGCACTAACGCAGCATGGGTCGCAACCAATCGTCCGAAGCTCGTCTTCGATCCTCCACTGCCCCAGGGAAAAGTGAAGCCGCAATTCTGGATCAAGCCGGAGCAAGGCAAAGCCGTACGCAGCTTCGTAGAGGCAGGCGGCTCAGCCCTCTTCCTCCACAACACAACGCACGTCGGCCTCACCGACCCCGACTTCCGCCACGTACTCGGCGCAGCCTACACCGGCCACCCGCCGATCCGCACCTTCAAAGTGAAGGTCACCAACTCGGATCACCCGATCACGCAGGGCGTCAGGGATTTCATCATCACCGACGAACAGCACTACATGGATTACGACAAGGACCCCAAGCACCTCTTCTTGCAGACGGTGAACGAAGAAGGTCTTGATTACAACAAACAGGGAGCCACAGCCCCCGGCGGCTGGTCCTATGATTACGGCAAAGGCCGCGTCTGTTACATGTCGCCCGGCCACATGTTAAGCGACCTCTGGCACCCCGAATACATCAAACTCCAGCAAAACGCTCTTCGCTGGATCATGGAAAAGAAGTCTTAACGCTTTTGATCCCATAGCTCATGTGATAATCTGGTGCCGCTCCGATCCCGCAGTGGTAATCGAAAGCAAACCCTTGGGTCCGTCGGCACCCTGTTATGTCTACCAGAAAGATATCGCACTATCAGCTTGCCGAGAAAATCGGAGCCGGTGGCAACGGTGCCGTCTGGAAAGCCTACGACACTCTACTTGAGCGCTGGGTTGCCCTCAAGTTCCTCCACGATAAAAGCGCATCCGACTCGTCCACCCGCCAACGTTTCATTCGCGAAGCCCGCGCAGTAAGTGCCCTCAATCATCCAAACATAGTTACGATCCACGAAATCAACACCGATGGCACCGAGCCGTTTATCGTCATGGAACTCGTAAGTGGGCGCGCGCTCTCACATTTATTGAAGGAGCTGCATCAGTTGCCTGCCAGCTTGGCTACTGACTACGCCATTCAGCTCTGCAGCGGCCTCGGGGCAGCCCATCGCACCAATATCGTCCACCGTGATATCAAACCATCGAACATCATGGTCACTCAGGATGGAATCATCAAAATCCTCGATTTTGGCCTCGCAAAGTCAAGCGTCGTAACTCCCCCATCCAAGCCCCTGACCCAGGTGGGTGCAGTAGTAGGAACCGTGCCCTACATGTCTCCAGAGCAAGCCGCAGGGGATTCGGTAGACGCCCGCTCGGATGTCTTCTCGGTCGGAATCGTAATGTATGAATTACTCTCTGGAAAGCGTCCATTTCTCGGCCCAACGAACACTGCGATCATCCATGCCCTGCTCTCCACCAGTCCTGCACCTCTCGCATCGGTTGTGCCGGAACTTCCCGAAGCCCTCGCGAAGATTGTTCACAAATGCCTCTCAAAGCGCCCGGAACAGCGTTACAAGGACGCATCCGAAATTGGCAGCCAGCTCAAAGCTCTAGATCGCTCCAATTGGCCGAAGCCAAAATTCGACTTGACCACCGCCACAATGGGCGCATTCGCGCGGCCCTTAAGTCAGATTCGTCAACACCCCAAACGCTTCGCAGCGATTGGAGTAATGATACTAGCCCTCGCTTCGCTCTCATTCTACAAATGGAAGACTCCAATATTCGACGGCAACATTTCTCAGACCGCAGTCGATTCCCTTGCGCAAACGGAAGTCCTGCAAAAAGCACAGGGATATCTGCAGCGCTATGATCGCAAAGACAACGTCAGCAGTGCAGTTACACTGCTCGAATCGGCTACGAAGCGCGGCGGCGCAAGTGCCGCTTTTTACGCAACCCTCGCAGAAGCTTACGTACGCAAGTACAACGAGTTTAGAGACAAGCAGTGGCTCACAAAATCTCTCGATTCCGGCCGACAGGCAGTGAAGTTGAACTACGATTTGGCAGCCGCTCACTCCGCCCTCGGCATGGCGCTCTGGGCCAGCGGCGAGAAGGCCGGGGCGATCGAAGAATTCGAACGGGCCATTGCGATGAATCCTCTCAGCGGCCCTGCCCACTTTGGCTTGGCAAGGGCAAAGTCTGGAAAAGAAGCAGAGCAGCTCTACCAAAAGGCTGTGAAGCTGAGCCCCAACAACTGGATTCCTTATCACGAATTGGCTTATTTCTATTACCGGGAAGCACGCTATGACGAAAGCATCGAAGCTTGGGGCAAGTCGCTCAGTCTCGCCGAAGACAATGCAACGTTGATGGTCAATCTTGGTGCGGGTCTCCACAAGGCCGGTCGCTATGCGGAGGCTGCAGAAGCTTTCCAGCGCGCTCTACAGCTCGATGAATCCAAAGCACTCACTTGGGCCAATCTCGGCACGGCTCGCTATTTTCAAGGGCGATTTCTCGGCGCCGCAAGAGCCGCAGAAAAGGCTGTCGAACGAGCACCGAGCAGATATCTCTATTGGGGCAACCTCGGAGACAATTACCGTTGGGCCGAAGGGAAAAAACAATTGGCAGGCGAAGCCTATCGCAAAGCAATCGAACTGCTCCGAGCCGATCTAAAGCTAAACCCCAATGACGCTGGGCTTCAAACCACTCTGGCCGCCTATCTCGCAAAATCAGGCAATACACGCCAAGCCTTGCTCGAATTGTCAAAGCTCGGCGACCTCAAAGGAAGCGAGCCATTGTTCAAAGCCTCTCTTGTTTACGAGATTTCTGGCGATAGGAGCAAGGCCATCGCCACCTTGGAGAGTGCGATTCGAGCTGGTTACTCCATGCACGAAATAGTCAACGAACCTGAATTGGCGGCCTTGCGCTCCGATTCACGCTATGCAAGAGTAGCGGGCCTTTCCACTCAAGGAAAAAAAGAGTAGACTGGCTTGGCAGTATGTTTCACAAACTTCAATCTCGACAGGAGACTTACGATGTTTCTGATGAATTACCTCTTTAACTTCAGCGAAGATAAGGCCATTTTCGCCGGCGATGGAACTGGAGTATTGAACCAGTCCAAGAACTGGCTCAAGCTCGATCCATTGCACAACCTTCCTGCATTGCCCGCCGTTGCGGAGCCTACCACAATGGCCGCGCTCTCAGCGATCAATCCAGAACTTGCAGTTTGGATCGATCAGGGTGACATGGATAGCGGTAGCATTTTGATACCTAGTACTCCCGCGCGCACCTCTGAGGTACCCACTGACCTCGAAGGAGGAATTGGCATTCGGATCGCACCTCATCCAGATGGCACTCCAGTGCTTCTTGGCGTAGGGGGAGCCAAGCTTACGGTTACGGTTTGTTTCGGCAAGGCCCAACCAGCGCGCCAACCAAGGGCTAGCCCACTTGAAATCAGTGCTGGTGTAGCTAAGTCAACCTTCACGTTCTTCAACTCTGAATCCAATCGAGTGGACGCTTCTGGGGTACCAACCTCATGGTATTTCCCTCTGGATTTCATTAAACATAGGCCAAGATTCAATGAGGGAAAGCATCGAATTCACCGCTACGAATTCTCAGTAGGAATTGTCGTCGTTAGCGGCGGTGTCGAGCGCCACTACAGCCACGATCCGGACATGGATATCGGTGCCTAAGCCTTCCCGCCTTCAACCATCTTCACTCACCACCACCCTGAGGCTCGCCGACAAACTCGGCGAGCTTCACCCATTTCCAGCCGACTCGTTTGTACCCTACTCCGAGTCCAACATCTCCGGAATGCTCTAAACTAATCGAATAATGATTTCGCGTCTCGCCATCTTAACCGCCCTAGCCCTCCCCGCCCTCGCCCAGGACAATCCGGATTGGGTCAAGCCCTTTCCACCGTTCAAGATCCTCGGCAACATCCACTGGGTCGGCACCTGGGATCTGTCCACTTACTTGATCACAACGCCCAAGGGTCACATCCTGATCAACACAGGCCTCACAGCAACCGTCCCGCAAATCAAGTCAAACATTGAGAAACTCGGCTTCAAACTCTCGGACGTCAAAATCCTGACCGCAACCCACGCCCATTCCGATCACGTCGCCGGCATGGCAGAACTCAAGAAAATGACAGGCGCAAAGATGATCATGTCCGAACAGGATTCTGAACTCCTCGAAAACGGCGGTAAGACCGACTTCCGTTGGGGCGACATGGTCCACACACTCTTCCCGCCCGTTAAAGTAGACCAGAGGCTGAAGGACTCTCAAAAGATCGAACTCGGAGGAACCGAACTCACCCTCCACCTGCACGCCGGACACACCAAAGGCGCAAGCAGCTTCACGCTCAATGTCACCGAGGCCGGCAAGACCTATCGGGTGATCATAGCCAACATGGGCTCCATCAACCCGGGCGTGAATGTAAATGGAATGCCCCGCTACCCTGGCATCGCAAAAGACTACGCCAACACCTACGCTTCGCAGAAGCAGATGAAGATCGACGTCTGGCTCGCCTCGCACGCCATGCAGTTCAAGCTGCACGAAAAGTATCAGCCAGGCGCAACTTACAACCCGGACCGCTTCGTCGACCCAAAGGGCTTCCTCGCCGAGGTAGAGCGTCTCGAGAAGATCTACATCGACCAACTAGCCAGCGACCGCAAAGCCCACTAGCAACCGAAACCGAACCGCGACCGTCAGGAAGCGCTCTTAGCGGGGTTGACGGTAAGCGTACGAGCAAACCATCTTCCATGTGCGCGGCATTCGTGATTGTCTAAAGGGATGAAGCTAGGAAAGACAGCGCAAGTGGGAATGGGAGTAGCTGGGGAGTATCGTGGGAGCGGAAAGACCCGGGCTGAGTTCAGCCGGGAACGAGGTCTGGCGCTCACAACGCTGGATTATTATCTGCGGCGGGAGCGCGAGCAGCACAAGCAGAAACTCGTGCCAGTGAAGGTGATCGCCGAAGGCAAGTCGACGGGAAGCGGTTTCACAGTAGTGGTGGGGAGAAACCGTCGGGTAGAGATGGCGGCGGACTTCGACGAGGCTGGATTGGGGCGACTGGTGGCGGTCCTGGAGCGGAGCTAGACGATGTTCGGGTTCGGACCAGCGACAAAGGTGTATGTTGCGACCGAGGCGACCGACATGCGCAAAGGATTCGATGGGCTGTATGGTTTGGTGCGGGACGAATTGGGCAACGATCCGTTGAGCGGGCATGTGTTTCTGTTCGCCAACAAGACGCGGACGCGGGTGAAGATTCTGTTCTGGGACGGGAGCGGACTGTGGGTGTGCGCGAAGCGCCTGGAGAAGGGGCGCTTCCATTGGCCGGAAGCCAAGGGACAGGCGAGCGTGTCGATGCGGCAGGAAGAGCTGACGATGCTTTTGAGCGGCATTGACCTCAAGCAGGCAAAGTCCCGGCGGGGCTGGTTGCCGAAGCAAAGCGCGGCGTAAAAAGACACAAGAAAAGACTGGCATTACTTAGCTCACTGGAGTATCCTATTACTAACTCCAACAAGCATGTCTAAGTTAGTCGAATCATCGGCCTATAGCATCGACCTCAGCCACTTGCAGCACGAGCTGAAGCGGCTGACTTTGGAGAACGAGTTGCTGCGGGAGAAACTGCGGCTGGTGCTGATCGCCAAGTACGGACCGGCGAGCGAGAAGCTGAACGACGCCCAGTTGTCACTGCTCGAAGGCGAGCCTGGGGTAAGCTGCGAGGAAGTGCTTGCCGAAGCTGCG
>JANXLY010000183.1 GCA_025354885.1 Acidobacteriota bacterium
GGAACCTTCTGATCTGGAGCAGCGATTGAGGAGCTTGACTGTGAAGATTAAGCATTCCCCGAGGATGTGGCCGGATGCTTACTTAGCTGCGTTTGCAATCGCGGCGCGCCGGAAGCTGGTGACCTCTGATCGCGGGTTTCTTGGGTATGCGGGATTGGACGTTGACTTGCTAGTCTAGTCGGCTGATCACAACTTTGGCGCTCCGATTGCGTATGACTAAGCATGAAGTTTTTGTTATTCGCGCTTTTCTTTGCCATTGGGGGCCAGATCACAAGCGCTTCGTCCCTCGAAACAGTGCCGTTGAAACGGCAATTTGTTTACCTGCAGGAAGCGGCGGGTCAAACGGACACGAACGTGCGTTATTGGGTAAATAATTCCAACTCATTTCTGAGGCTGACTGCAAACTCGATTGTCGTTCAAGACAGCATGGCTGGATTGGCCAGTATTCGGTTTACAGACGGAATGCCTGCGAGCGTTCCGGCCGAACGCATCAGTTTGCGAATCAACAGCTTCGCTGGAGATGCTTCGGGCTGGCGTAGCGACGTGGGTGGATGGCGTGCTGTGGAGTACACAAACGCTTATCAGGGAATTGACTTGACGATGCGGCCTCAGACCGGGCTCGAAGTGGAAAGCCTTGGAAATTCGATTCGGCTGTCACTAAAGATCAGTGTAAGGACCGGAGCTTCTGCCGGCGATTTTGCGCTAGACACTGGAACCAATGCGCCTGGAGCTACTCAGATAGACCCAGTGAGCGGTAGCGCAGCGATAGTTGTGCCTTGGTACACCTTCGGATTTGAGGCTCCAATCGGGTGGCAGGACATAGCAGGTCGACGGGTGCCCGTTTTGGTGCGCTTTGTGAAAAAAGCGAATGGGGCCTTGAGCCTGGCCCCGGAGGCCTATGATCGCACCCACACGCTGTTCATAGAAACAGCGATGAGGGACAATGTCCTGGAGCTTGGCGTAGCCGAGACGCTGGCTACTGACGCTCAGGGAAATCTGTTTCTCGCCGGGACGGTGGCTTCACCACTGACCTGCGTCATCACGACAGGAGGCACGCGAATTGCCTGCACGGATGCCTGGGTAGCAGGTTTTCGAGCAAACGGTGAGGCATTTTTTCTGACGACTCTTGAGGGTAGTGTCGAAGATTCATTGCAGGATTTGAGATGGAGGGCGCCGGGTGAACTTGTCGTACTGGGGAATACGGCTTCACCGGACTTCCCAGTCACTACAAATGCCTATCAGAAGCAGAATGCGGGTCCACTGGGACCGGTTCCTCGAACACGTCTAGGCCCCGCAGGAGATCTTTTCCTCGCCAGAATCGATGCGACTAGCGGGGATCTCCTATACTCCAGCTACTATGGCGGACCCGTTGTGGGCGAAACAGGGCTGCTGTCGGTCGGGGGCGACCAAGTGCTGGTTTTGGTGAACAATGCTTCGAGTAAACTCGTTATGTCGACTGACGCGTGGAGGCCAACTGCAAATTGCCTTACGCCGACCGATTGCCCCAATTTCGCCGTGCTTCTTTTCAATTCGCCGATGACACAGTTGGAACGAGCGACATTTTTGCCCGTAGCCACTTACAAGGCGGTCGAGCGTCACTTAGACGGTACCGTTTATTTGGCTGGACAGGCTTACGAGCTCGGCACTAATTCAGCGAGAGGTACACCTGGAGCTTTACAACCCGACCGGCAGGGGCGCACGGATGCGTATCTTCTAAGGCTGCGAGGCGATCTCACTGGCGCACTTTTTGCAACTTTCTATGGCAGTCCGAATGGCGATGATGCTCAGGCCCTACAGGTGGATGCAACAGGAAATGCATGGCTGCTTGGAAGCAACATAAGTGCGGAAGGCGCAGTTCAGAACTTTCTCGTACAGATCTCGGCAGACGGGAGTCGACTGATTTCGCGGAAGGAAATTGGAGCGCCTTGGAGCAGCTTTGACGCTCTTGCGCGCAACGTGGATGGTCGAATCTTCGTCGGCGGTAACAGCAGCGCGGGTCTCTTAGAGACGAGCGCAGACGCGCCGCAAAAGTCAAATTGCGGGAGCAATCCGGGCGGATCTGGCTTCCTTAACGTTCTGCGGGCAGACGGCAGTTTGGGGCTGAAAACTTATTTACCGGGGAACGGAGTGGCGAAGCGAGGTTTTGCGTTGAACCCGGCTGGGCAGCTACTGATTCTTGAGCGTCGCGTACTTTCCCTGTTTCGAATCGATCTCAATGCGGAGCCAAAGCCTACGCTTGCCTGCGTTACCGGAGCGGCGAGCCGTCGAGTTGGAACGGGAATCTCACCGGGCCAGATCATTACGCTAGTGGGTGCAGCGATGGGGCCGCAACTAGGCAGGGCAGCGGAGTTGACCAGTGACAGGCGTTTTCCCTTAAATTTAGCGGGTGTAAGCGTTCGTGTGAATGGGGTCTTGGCTCCTTTGCTTTATGCGCAGGCTTCGCAGATCAATGCGATTGTTCCGTATGAGGGTATTGCACCGAGGACTTTTGCAAAAGTGGAAGTTGAGTATGAAGGACGGGTGATTTCAAGCAGCGTCCCAACGATTCACACCTCAGTGGAATTGTTTACGAGTGACTTCTCCGGAGATGGCCGTGCCGTGGCGCTAAACGAGGATGGCTCGATCAATTCGCCAGAAAATCCGGCTTTGCGCGGGTCCATTGTGGTGCTGTTCGGAACGGGGATTGGTACGACGCAGCCGGGCTCCATAACCGGAGCACTGGCACCGCTGTCAGGACCGACCGCGCTGGCCAAGCCGATTGGCACGGTGCAAGTTCTAGTGGGCGGTCGGCTGACTGAGGTTTTGTATGCGGGTGTGGCACCGGGACTGGTGAACGGAGCGGCCCAGTTCAATCTCCGCATTCCAATCGACCTACCTCCAAGCTTTGGCGCAACTGTGAATTTCGATATCCGAATTAACGGGTCGCTACCGGCGAATGCGCCGCAGATCGCGATTCGTTAGCCTGAGTCAGAATCTTCGAGGCTGAAAATATTTCGGGAACCTTCGAGCCTCTCATGCGTAGTGCATTCTGACATGACACGCCGAATCCTATTCGCTTTTGCTCCCGTCGCCCTGCTTTTCACCAGTTGCGACATAGATGATGCCAGCTCCTGGGGATCTTCAGATCGCTTTAAAGAAGACTTTCACCTCAGCTATGCCATGAAACCGGGTGGAACGCTTTCGATTGAAAATTTCAATGGAAGCATTGAGATCATGTCCTGGGAGAAGGACGAAGTGGATGTCAACGGGGTAAAGTACGCCGGAAGTGAAGACCTCCTGCGGCAGATCAAAGTCGAGGGCGAACAACAGGGAAATGTATTGAAGCTCCGGACGACGCGCCCCGAACCGAGGCGTGGAAACTGTGGCGCCAAGTACATCTTGCGCGTACCAAAGAAAATGCTGCTTAACGGCATCGTTTCCTCGAATGGTTCGATTCGCGTTGACAGTATTCTGGGGGATGCGAGATTGCAGAGCTCGAACGGCAGCATCCGCGTGAGAGGGCTGGAAGGCAAACTGGAGGCCAAGACCTCAAATGCCGGAATCGAAGCAAGCAGCATACACGGCGACTTTAAGGGCCACACTTCCAACGGCTCGATCAAAGTCGATGGATTAGAAGGTGCGTTTGAGGCGGAAACTTCCAACTCGAGCATTGTGGCTCGCATCGACAAACTCGCGGCAGGCCGTGCCGTGAAGGCGGGCAGCTCGAACGGTTCCATCGACTTGAGCTTGCCGGATTACACAAACCAGTCAATTGATGCGGACACAAGCAATTCTTCTATCGTGCTGCGCCTGCCGACCAAGACAAACGCGGATTTGCGGGCTTCCTCATCCAATTCCAGCTTGAGCACGGAATTTGATCTCACGCCAAGTGGGGCAACTTCGAAGAATCGCCTCGAAGGTAGGATCGGGACCGGGGGTGGCACAATCCGCCTCAGCACTTCCAACGGTAGCGTGCGCGTCCAAAAGTTATAGAATTCAGGGATGCGGAAACTTTTGCTCTCTCTCGCGGCCTTTACCCTTGTCCTGGTTGGTCAGGACAAGTCAGCCTGGAAAATTCAGTACGAATTGCCCAAGCAGGTAAAGGCAAACTACGACACGCCAATCACCGTGAAGATTACTGGTGCCGACGGCAAGCCCATCGCCGGTGCCGAAGTAGAAACCATTCTCACCATGGTTGAGATGGATCACGGTGAATTCAAAGAAAACGCCAAACAGGTAAAACCTGGCATCTATGAAGCAAAACAGAAGTTCATCATGGTTGGCGCGTGGCAAATCGAAGTGAAAGCGAAGAAGGGTGTTAACAGTGCCAGCCAGAAGTTTCGCTACGAAGTGAAGGAATAACTAAACCCCAAAGAGGTCATCCAGAAATGTTGAAGAACCGGCTTGTCAGCCGTCGCATCATTGCGGCGGCTGTTCTGTTTTTTTCCGTGGTCATGCTTGCTCAGGAACCCCCGACGCCGCAAAACCCACCCCAGACTCCCGCCACTGACCCAGCCAACGCTAACGTCCGTCCAGGTGGGCCGCCCGCCGCGCGACCCATTCCTACTGGCCCCAAAAAATACCAGGACGTCATCACCGCCAAGGCCAAAACCAAAGAGGGGCTGTTCAAAGTCCACAACGTTGATGAGAAATGGTATTACGAAATCCCGGAAAATCTCTATGGGCGTGACATGCTCATGTACAACGAGATCGCACAGGCACCGCCCGGAGTTGGTTATAGCGGTAGCCCTGGAAACACGCGCATGGTGCGCTGGGAGCGCAGGGGCAACCGGATTTTCCTGCGGATCAATCCGGTTTCGCGGCGAGCAACAGGCGGTGATGCCGCAACGCAACTGGCTGTATCGCTGTCAAATTTTCAACCGATCATCCGCGCCTTCAATATCGAAGCAGAAGGGAAAGACAAGAGCGCTGTGATCGATGTTACGGCGATGTTTTCGGCCGATATTCCTGAGCTTTCTGCAGTGAGTTTGCTGGCAACCTTGCGCTTGCCGGCCGTGCCTCCAGCAGACCCGACGCGCAGCTTCGTTGATGACATCAAAGCCTTTCCCGAAAACATTGAAGTACGCTCGACGCTCACCTGGAATTTTGGTTCGCCCCCGTTGCCGCCAACAAGCCCGAACGCGCCGCCTGCAGCGCGAATCCCCGGCAACCTGCGCAGCCTGAGCGTGATGGTGCATTACAGTATGGTGCTCTTGCCTGAGAAGCCAATGATGGGCCGTAACTTTGACCCGCGCGTGGGTTATTTTGTACAGCCCTTTGAAGAGTATGCGAACGAGGAGAATCGCGTGGAGCAGAAGGGTTTCATCACGCGGTTTCGCCTCGAAAAGAAAGACCCCACGGCTGCGATCAGTGAGCCCGTGAAACCGATTGTGTTCTATATCGGCCGCGAAGTTCCTGACACTTGGAAGCCCTACATCAAGAAGGGGATTGAGGATTGGAATCCCTCGTTCGAACAGGCAGGCTTCAAGAACGCAATCATCGTCAAAGACGCTCCCTCCAAGACGGAAGATCCCAATTGGGACGCGGAAGACGTCCGCTACTCTGTCGTCCGCTGGGCAGCCCTGCCGGTGCAGAATGCGATGGGCCCACATGTGCACGACCCGCGTAGCGGTGAAATTATCAGTACCCATTTGATCCTCTGGCATGACGTGCTGAAACTAAGCCAGTCCTGGTATTTTGCCATGTGCTCGGCGCAGAACGACGGCGCCCGCAAGCTGCCCTTTGACAAGAAGCTCATGGGTGAAATCCTCGGCTACATTTCGTCGCATGAAGTGGGCCACACCATCGGATTGCGCCACAACCAGAAAGCAAGTTCTGCTTATTCTGTTTCACAACTGCGGGACCCTGTCTTTACGAAAACCCATGGCAGCGTAGGCTCCGTCATGGCCTATGGCCGCTTCAACTACGTTGCACAGCCGGAAGATAACGTTACATCGTTGAGTCCTCAGATTGCAGACTACGACCGATTTGCGATCGAGTGGGGATACAAGCCTATCCCCGGCGCGAAAGATGCCGACGCGGAAAAGAAGTCTCTTGACGAAATTGCAGCACGTCAGATAACGCAGCCCTTTCTACGATTTGGCGGTGAAGATGGTCCGTCGATGGTGGACCCAACGGTAAAAACCGAGAACATCAGCGACGACCCGATTATGGCGACGACCCTTGGATTCAAGAACCTCGAGCGTGTGATCAACGGCTGGCTTGTGAAGGCCACGACCAAGCCGGGCGAAGACTATGACCTTCTGAAAGAAACATTCACCGATGCCTGGACTCTGCGTCGGCTTTGGCTGGGTTCCGTTGTCAAGCTGGTGGGCGGCGTCGTAGAAAGCCGCACGCTTGCCGGGCGCGGCGGTGATCAGTTTGCGCGCGTTCCAAAAGCAAAGCAGAAGGAAGCAATAAAGTTTCTGCAGGATCAGGTTTTCGTCCCCCCGACCAATCTCATCAAGCCGGAATTGCTCAACCAGTTCCAGTATTTTGGTGCCGCAGATCTGATCATGAACCAGCAAAAGCAGACTCTGGAAAGCCTGCTTTCGCCCATGCGCTTCAAGCTGTTGACAGATGGCGAGGCGCTCGATCTGAAGAACGCCTACACCTTGCGCGAGTTTTTCGCGGATGTGCAAGGCGGGCTCTTCAGCGAACTCGGCAAGCCTGCAGTCAGCGTCGATGTTTATCGAAGAGCACTGCAGCGCAACTATCTGGAACACCTCAAAACACTGCTGAGCCGGCCTGCAGTAGCCCCACCGACCGGCATCGTGGGCGGCGGTGGGGACCCCACGATGCTGGCGATCGCGACAGCCGGATGGCAGCAGACGGACTTCCGTGGCACCGCGCGGACTATGCTCGAACAACTGGGCCAGAAGCTGAGCGCAGCGATGGCGACAGCCAAAGATCCAGCGACCGCCAGCCACCTCAAGGATTGCCGCAAAGAGATCGAGATGATTTTGGACCCCAAGAAAGGGTAAACTGGTAGAGGTTTGGGCGAGTAGCTCAGTTGGGAGAGCACCGCGTTCGCAATGCGGGGGTCGAGGGTTCGAACCCCTTCTCGTCCACCAAATTCTTGTCTTTTAGAAAGGCCTGGCGCTAAACACGCCGGGCTTTTTCGTTACAATCGCAAAAGCAAACAATCCATCATGGTCCTATCTGACGTCGACATTCGCAAATCCCTCGCCGGGGGAAGTATCCGTGTGACTCCCGCTCTCCCGGAGGAGCATATTGGAAGTTGCAGTGTCGACTTCCGGCTCGGAAACGAGTTCAGCATTTTTGAACATTCCAAGCACGCCTTCATCGATTTGCGCAACAAAGTGGATATCGCAAAGTTGATGCGACCCATCGTTGTGCCGGACGGAGAAGCCTTCATTCTTCAACCTCGCGAGTTTGCGCTGGCGATCACGATGGAGCATCTGGAATTAGCCGATGACATTCTGGGGCGTCTCGAAGGCCGATCCAGCCTCGGGCGAATTGGCATCATCGTACACGGCACCGCCGGTCTTTTTGATCCAGGCTGGAGCGGAAGAGCAACGCTCGAGTTGTCAAACCTCGGCATCATGCCCGTGGCGCTCTATCCTGGGATGCGCATCTGCTCGATGACCTTCGAGCAATTGTCGACGCCTTCGTCGATGCCCTACAGGCTCAAGCCCGGCAACAAATATGCAGGGCAGCAGAGCCCTCTGGCGAGCAAACTGGCTGGCGAGCTGAAGTAGGCTATTTCACTCCGCTCGAACCAAAGCCGCCGCTTCCGCGTTCGGTATCGGTGAGTTCGGATTCATGCCATTCGATGGCTTCGTACTTCGCGATCACCATTTGGGCGATCCGATCACCGGGCTGAATCACAAATGGCGCAGCTCCAAGATTGAGCAGGATCACCTTGACCTCACCGCGATATGCAGGGTCGATCGTTCCAGGCGAGTTTGGAATCGTGATGGAGTGCTTGAAGGCAAGCCCGGAACGAGGGCGGATCTGGGCTTCAAAGCCCGGCGGAACTTCAATCGAAAGGCCTGTTGCCACAGCATAAGTCTGAGCTGGGAGTATCGTGACGGCTTCCACACTTCGGAGGTCCATACCTGCATCTTCGAGGGGGCCATGGGCGTAAACGGGTAATTTCGCGTCGGGATGTATGCGCTTGATCTTGATGGTCATGGGAAACTACAGAGGATACCGCGATGCCACGAGTGATAGCTATGTCCCCCATGCCGGCTGAGAAGAGCGCTTACGCTCTGGCCCGCTACAGTAGAAGTGCCGACTCGATTCTTGAGTCCCTGGAGTGGGTGCGCACGCACAACTCACAGAAGTTCCTGGAAAGCTTTTATTTCCAGTATGGTCATGCCTCGATCGCCGATCTGGGCCATCTGGGAATCTGCTGGGAAGGCATCTCGGAGCTAGCCGCGACCGAAGTGGAAGACGAGCAGCTTTGGGATGGCCAGGCGAAGAGTACACGCTATCAGGATTTCTCGAAGCTCGGTTTTGTCACTCCTCCCGAATTTGGCGAAGCCGATGCCGCCAAGTATCAGGATGCCGGATGCAAACTACTTTCGGCTTATGAAAAGTTGCACTCACTGAAGTATGAAGAGTTGACAGCGAGCTTGCCGCGGCCCGAAGACATGAAACCGGATGCCTACGAGCGCAACCTGAAAGCCCGCGCGTTTGACGTCGCACGCTACGTCTTGTTCTTTGGAATCCCCACAAATGTCGGTCAGGTCACAAGCATTCGCACATTGGAGAAGCAGATCCGGCGCTTGAAGGCGAGTGAGTTTGCCGAGATTCGCGAGGTAGCGGAAGAAGCGGCCAAGGCAGTGTCTGAGCCCCCAGCCTGCATGTGGCACGAAAGCGTTGGTGAGCCTGTGGCGCCGACTCTCACAAAATATGTGGATCCCGACAAACATGGAGCGAAGGCGCACGCGGATCTGACGCAATGGGCACATCTAAATCTCCCCGCTGCCGGGCCTGGAATCAGCAAGGCAGGCGTCGAATTGATTCGCCCGCAGGCCGCCATCATCGACATTGTCGCTTCCCTGCTCTACCCTGTGACGACGCGACCCTACCGCGAGCTTTACGAATGGGCAAGTGGCGCGAGCACAGCGCAACGCAATGAAGTGATCGATGTGGCACTTGGGTCGCGGTCTCGCTATGACGATTTGCTGAAGCAGTTTCGTGGCGGGCAGTACGTGTTTGACATCGTGATGGACATTGGCGCCTATCGCGATCTCCACCGGCACCGCCGCTGCATCCAGTTGCGGCAAGCTTACACGGGCGATCTTGGGTACAGCATCCCCGTCCAGTTTACCGAGGGCCCGATAAGCGAAACCTACAAGTCTGCGATGGAGGAATTGTTTGCCGTCTACCGGCAGTTGCCACAACCATCCGCACAATACTTGCTTCCCTTCGGAGCAAACAGTCGATTCCTGTTCAAGATGGATTTTGCCGAAATCGAATACATTTCGCGGTTGCGTAGCGGAGTGAAAGGGCATTTCAGCTATAGGGAAATCGCCTGGCAGATGAAACAGGCCTTGGCAGAGGTGGAGCCGGAACTTGCGCGCCTGATCGCGGCTACTCCACCGTGGGAAGAAGATCCGCTTACGCGCTGATTGCGCGCACCTGTTCAAAGCTGCGAAGGGTGCGCATCTTTGCGCCAAGTGTGGTGCGCTTCAGCCCCAGCAATTCTGCGGCGGCACTCTTGTTGCCGTTGGTTCGACGTAGCGCCTGATCGATCATATTGCGCTCGATGCCGGCGACGATAAGTTCGAAATCAAGGCCGCTCTCTGGCAGCGTGAGATGCGATAACTCTCCAGCCGAAGCAGGCGTTTTTTTCATCGTATGCGGCAACAGAAAATCAGCAGGGATCAATTCCTCTCGACGTCCGCTGAGCGCAACAGCACGCTCGATTGTGTTTTCCAATTCGCGGATATTACCGGGCCAATGGTGTTGTTCCAGGCGAAGCAGCGCAGCGCGAGACAAGTGCTTCTCTTCAAGATTTTCGAGGGCGCAGATTTTCGCGACAAAGTGTCTGGCCAGCATGGGCAGATCAGAAAATCGTTCCCGTAGCGGCGGCAGATGAATCGGAACAACATTGAGGCGGAAGTAAAGATCCTCGCGAAATCGGCCGTCTTCCACTTTGCTCAGCAGGTCGGCGTTGGTTGCCGCGATGACTCGCACATCGATCGGGATCGAATCGCTGGACCCCAGGCGTTGGATTTCACGCTCTTGCAGAACGCGAAGCAACTTGGCCTGAAGATCGAGAGGCATGTCGCCGATTTCGTCGAGAAAAATGGTTCCTTTTTGAGCGGCTTCAAAGCGACCCATGCGGGATTGCTGCGCGCCGGTAAAGGCTCCCTTGGTATGTCCGAAGAGTTCCGCCTCGAGAAGGGTCTCTGGAAGGGCGGTGCAATTGAGCGAGATCAGATTGCCTTTGCGTCCGCTGGCTTCGTGAATCGCACGGGCGACAACCTCTTTGCCAGTCCCAGTCTCTCCGGTAATCAGAACGGTGCTGCGACGTTCTGCGATGAGTGAAATCGCTTCGGCCAACCTTTCGATAGAAGGGCAATTACCTACGAGCGTACGCCGCCAGGGGCGAGTGTCGAGATTCGAGCACGCAACCGACTCTTTGAAAGATCTGCGTGCTTGGGCGATCACTTCCTGGATCTCAGCAGGCGGAGCGTCCGAAGGAAGCACATCGAAGGCCCCATAGGTTCTTAAGCTGGCAGCCAGGCTATGGCGAAAGGGCTGCAGCAGGAGAATGACGGGTACAAGCGAATTGGCTTGCGAAGTGAGGTCCAGCAACTGGGTGGATGCGGATTCCCCCCCATGAATGAAAGCCACGAGACAATCGGTATCACCGTCGGAGAAGTGGTCGAGGACACTGTCCCATGTGGGATCATCATCCTGCCGAACCCAAAGGACATCTCGTTTGGCGGCCTTCGATTTGTCCATTTGAAGTACTTGCATCAAACGATGAATCGCCAGCACCCAGGATAATCTTTAAGCTTAAAAACACTTAGCCTTCAATAGTTTACGGGCCTATCCCGCTCTACAAATGTAAGCTTCCCTAGAGAGTTCAATCAACATTCTTCCCCTTGCAAAAACGGGACACTGTGTTAGATTGTAGGAGACACTGAGCGGGAGTAATTCAGTGGTAGAATGTCAGCTTCCCAAGCTGAACGTCGCCGGTTCGATCCCGGTCTCCCGCTCCACAGAATCAATCACTTAGAGGCTGGCAAATCATACCGACCGAACAGTTCCGAACGAAACTGGATCGAAGAATGAGGCGAGCAGTTTCGCCTCTGGTGTGATTATGCGCCGATTTCGCCTTTGATTGCAAGAGAATCTTGAAGTTTTCTTTGCTCCCGCCATTTGCGGGTGTTTTCAGCCCTTTGTTTCTTGGCTTCTTCTGCACTCATTACCCCGCCCCATCGTGCCGCCGCTGCGTTCCGGCAGATTTCAGACATTCGGCTCGGTTCAAGGTGCATGATGCCAGGCGCGGTTCGTTTAGGTGCCATGCCCTCAGTATGCTGTAAGCGAAGCGCGGGTTTCAATCTTTTT
>JANXLY010000200.1 GCA_025354885.1 Acidobacteriota bacterium
TCTCGGGGTCGCTGAGTGAGACCGCATAAGGCGGCTTGATGTACTGCAAAGCCTGGCCGTTGGGCTCAGCAATGAAGATAGTTCCGTCGGGGAGGCGAAGCTCGACGAGAAACAGAAGCAGATCGGATGCCCGCACTTCGACAGCAGGAAACTTCTCGCGCAAAGCGAGCGCCCACTCCCAGGAAGTCAAGCCGTGCGAGACAGCACGGTCTTCCACCCGCAAGGGCATGGACTGCGGAAAGCGTCCCAGGAGGACTTCGTTGATCGTGGCGTTGAGATCGTCGAAACGATGACGAAAGGTTGTGCGGAAGGTGCCGTTGCCCATGCGAAGGGTGAAGCTGATGTCCTCGAAATCGAGGATCTCCTGCGGAGTAGGAGGGGAGCTTGTCAGCAGAAGATTGAAGGCTACACTGCCGCCTGCGCGACGGCGATCTACAGCCGTTTGGGCCGCGTATTGTTCACGCGTCCAGATACCACGCCGGATCATGAAGATTCCTTGGAGTCGAGAATTCTGGCGGGGTTGCCGACAGCAGTAACACCGGCTGGGATCGATTTGACGACCACGGCACCGGCACCGATTGTCGATCGCGCACCCACCGGAGCAAGGATTACGGCACTGGTGCCGATCCAGCAATCGGCACCGATCGAGACGGTTTCGAAGTGTTCGAGATTGGAGCTTTCGATGGAGCCATCAGCGGAGCGGCTGTGTTGCCGTTTACCACTGGGGATCATAACGCCAGAAGAAATTTGGGTGCGCTCTCCAATCTCTACCCGTCCAAGTACGCAATAGGAGCCGATGTAAACGCTGCCTGCGATGCTGGCCTGGGGATGAGAAAAGAAGGACCCGAACTGGATACGGGAACTGAGATCGCAGCGGGTGAGAGTGAGCCGGTAGTAACAGATGCGAAGGTAATCGCCGAGGATGCCAGGTACCAGCGCGCAACACTGCGCGAAGAAATAGAAGGGCGCATGAAAACGTCCGAACGCGCTAAGGGCAGCCAGTGGAACGGCCAGAAGAAGGAAGATTGCGCAGAGGCAAGTCTTAATGAGGCTTCGCATCACGAGCGGGATGTTTCCTTCAGTTGATCCAGGAAGGCAATGTAATCCGCCTTGGGGAGTTCAAAAAAGCATTCCGCATAGCGGCAGGTGCCGGGAGGCAACTGACGGGAGCGGAACATGTTCAGGCCGATTGTGGAATTAGTGTAATCAAGAGCCTGATTGGCCCAGACGAAGCTTTCGAGCATACGTCGTTTTGTTTCAATCACCGCATCAATGGGCAGCACAACATTGGCAATACAGAGCCCCCAGACCTCGTAAGTCAGCACGCGAACTGGCCAGGGAATCTCTCGGAGCGCCTTAGCCAGCAGTACGGCTGCCTGGCGATGATCGGCGTGTCCATCGAGGGGAAATGGCGAAAAGATGGCATCGGCCCGGTGCTCGCGGATCAACGAACTGAGCTCTTTGACGATGGTGGATGAGGCGCTAACCAGATCTGGATGATTGAGAAAATGAGTTGGTGTAAGTCCAGCAGTTTGCGCGGCGGCGCTCGATTCCCGATTGCGTAAAGTATTCAATTGAGAGCGGGTCATGCCGAGATCGTCGTGACCATCGGCTCCGTCCTGCAGAAGAACCACTACTGCTTTCTTGCCAGCTGCGATCTGGGCGGCGATTGCACCGCCGCAACCTATCGCTTCGTCATCCTGATGGGGTGCGATTACGAGAACCGATTCTCCGAATGGTGCCCGGATCGGAATCGAACGGACCACGCCCTGAAAGAAATCTGTAGCAGCGAGCAGCAGGCGGGCGCGCTCATTCAACTGCGGCATGGATGAGTTGAAGAGCAGCTTGAAATCATGCCTGCTGTAGAGCTTTGGGTAAAGCAGGCGGTAAATATAACGAAGGTACTTTCTCATGCGGCAGGCTCGACAGGAGGAGTATGGGAGAGCACAGGATTGCGCCAGCGAAGCCACTTCGCCTTCCAGCGCATCAGCGAAGCGGCGGCGTGATCGCGCAACCAGGGCTTGCCGGTGGAGAACCAGAAGTAGGCAGGGGAGAAGCGAGAGCTGGTGGCGTGGATGGAGACTACGCGACGGCGCGAAGGTGCCCATTGCAGTTTGTAGCCCTCCTCTCCAAGCAGAAAATCGAAGCCCTTCCATCCTGCCTTATAGCCCTGTTCCATGAGCATGGCGATGTGGATCTTGCTCGGCGAATAGACCTGAAACTCGCGGAGGTAAGAAGGGCGATACCACTGCATCCACCCCGCTGAGAAAAAGCCGAAGTTGTAGCTGACGTCGGTATCGCCGCAGCGCAGGGTGGAAAAATGCAAACCCTTGCCGAACAGATGACGGCGAATTGCATGAAAGAAAGCGCGCGTTTTGGGGTCGGAAAAAATGCCCGGGAACCCCTGATCGAGCCACTTCTGGTCATGCACCGTGAAGAAGTTTTCGAGAATGGGTTCTGCCTCCTCCGCGCTGGAAGGCTGCCAGAGGGAGACGGGTCCGATTTCTTCGAGGCGTTTGCGCTGACGGCGAAAGTCTTTGCGGTGGCTTGCGGTCCAGTTCTGTTCGAGGGCAGTGTAGGATTCAGCGGCGAAAGAAAGATAGGGGGCCTTGTCCGATTCCTCGTAATAAGACATGCCATTGCGCTCGAGAAACTGTTTCAGAATGCCGAGGGCTGGGTCGTCTTCCGGGAGGTTGGGCCACCACTGGACGCTGCGGCCAAAGTGGCGTAGTTGAGCATCCCAAAGCGCTGGCAGGGCTTCTGCGGCTGCATCGGGCAGAACCACAGGAGTCTGATAATCTGTGATGCCGGGGGCGGGAGGAGAAACGCGGGAAAAGAAAAAACCGCGAGCATCCGTGCGCATACGAATCACGGGCAGCAAGCCAACCATTTGGCCATCGCGCCAGGCGCTGAGAATCGCGATTTTGGCTGGAGTGTAGACATCGAGCCAGGCCTGAAACCAGGCGGGCGAGGCGAGAACGCGGGAATAAGAGAGTTGGTCCAGGAGTTGAGTCCAGGGTGCTTCCAGGGTGGTTAGGGCGCTCCTCCCCTCGTGGACTTGAATGGAAATCATGATCTAGCAGACAGACCTCACCATGATAGCGGTTTCAATGCTTCATAGCGCCGCTTCTCGGTTTGGTTTAAGAGCGGCTAAAGATCGAAGCACTGAGGGTGCTGGTGCTGTCAGCGAAAGATTCCTGCTCGATGCCGAGAGACCGCAGAATGCTGAGGTGCATGTTCGACATCCGCGATTCTCCCCTTCGCCAGTAGGTGCCGTGCTTGAGGCCCATATTGGCTCCGCCGGCGACCAGAGTTGGAAGGTTGCGAGGAGTGTGAGTGGTGCTGGCACCGCTGCCGAAAAGCACGATGGTGTTATCGAGCACGCTGCCCTGGCGGTCCTCATAGCTATTTAGCTTTTCAAAGAAGTGCGCCAACTGCTGGCTCAGGAACAAGTCGTACTTGGCAAACTGCATTTGCCCTTCTTTGTCAGTTGCATGCGAGAGGTTGTGGTGTGTTTTCGCGAGCCCCAGTTTGAGAGGGAAAGTATCGCTGATGCCCATGCCGTCTTCGCGGTTGAGCATGAAGGTGACTGAGCGAGTGATGTCGGCATCGAAGGCCAGCGCGATGAGGTCAAACATGTTGCGGTAATACTCGGCTGGCTCTCCTTCTGATGTTGCATCGAGATTGAGATGCGAGTAACTCTGTTTTTTGAGAGGGATGTCGATCCAGCGTTCGGAGGCGATGAGGCGCGATTCCACTTCGTTCAGGGAGGTCAGATACTGGTCCATGCGTTCCCGGTCCGACTTGCCGAGCTGCTGATCGAGCGCGCGCGCACTGTCGACCACTGCGTCGACGAGCTTGATGCGGCGTTGCAGTTTTTCGTGTTCTGATTTCAGCGAAGTGCGATCAGCGCGAAAGAGGCGGTCGAAGATGCGACGCGGATTGTTTTCGGCAGGAATCGGTCGACCTTCGAGGCTGTAAGAAATGGTGCCAGTGCGGGAGAGAAAGCCTGTACCAGCGTCGATCGAAAGCACCAGGGAAGGCTGTCTGCAGAACTGCTTTGTGTGCAGCGCAATCACTTGATCTAGCCCTGCGGTGTTATAAGTGCCCGGCTTTGGATTGTGGAGTGGAGCACCGGTCAACCACATATCAGAGCAGGTGTGCGGATCTGCTTTGGGTCCGCTGGGATGGTGCATCCCGCCCATGAAGCTGAGCTGTTTGCGGAAGGGGCTGAGAGGTTCTGTCGACTTGCCGAAGACGAATGCACCATCTTTTTCTGCGGTGGGGAACCAGTGCCAGTCTTCGATTTTGTGTTCGGATTTCGGCAGCGACATGCCGTTGGCCGTGTAGATTGCGCAGAAGCGGCGCGGAAGCTGCCCGGTTACTTCGGCGCCCATAGCGTCGAGAACCGGGAGAGCGAGTGCGGCTCCGCCGAGGCCGTTGAGAAATGCCCTGCGCTCGATCTTACGAGAGGTCGTCATTGGTGTCTCCGAATGTGAGTGAGAAAGTCCATTATTTTTCGAGGAAGAGCTTGCTGTTTACAACGTAGCGGATCATGTCCCTCATCGGGTAGCCACTGGCTTTCAATTTCAGCCCGTCGCGTTTCAATTCACTGAGTTCATTGTATGTCAGGCTGCGCCCGTTGGCATAGGTGGCGAGATGCTTGAAGACACTGAAGGCTACCTGGTCGATTCGATCTTCGCCGAGGTAACGTTTGAGATCGTTTGCACCGGATACTTCGGTCTTGTCGGGCAGCCTTGAGTGTGCGTCGACGACCTGCTTCTTCAGTCGACCGCCTGCGTCGAATTCCTCGAAGGCCACTCCCCAGGGGTCGATCTTCAAGTGGCACTGGAAGCAGCCTGGATTGCTGCGATGCTGCTCGAGGCGCTGGCGCAGAGTGAGGTCTTTGGTGTCTTCCTGGAGGGCTGGCACATTTGGGGGCGGCGGATCCGGAGGTTCTGCAATGATGCGGCGAGCAAGCCAGGCGCCACGCTTGACCGGGTTTGATTCGCGGCCGTCGGAGAGGCCAGCCAAAATTGAGGCCTGTGTCAATACGCCACCGAGTTCAGGCCGACGGTGATTGATGGCCACAAACTGGAAGCCGCTTTCGGTCTTGTCAGCGAGGTCGTAGTAATTGGCAACCACTTCGTTTGCGAGCAGAAAGTCGGACTGGATCAGATTCCGCACTGGCAGGTTGTTGCGGATCAAGTGCTGCACAAACTGGACGGGCTCTTGCCGCAGTTGGGCACGGGTGTCGCGAGTGAGGTTTGGAAAGCGCTTGCGGTCTGGCTCGAGCACGTTGAACTTATCGAGACTCAACCATTGGGAAGTGAATTCCTGAATGAAGCGCGAGAAGCGGGGATTGGCGATCATGCGGTCCACTTCAGCATCGAGTTGCCTGGGAAGTGCGCCGCTGGCAGCAAGATTCAATGTCGTACGATCGGGCGGCCCATTCCACAGAAAGTAGGAGAGCTTGGAAGACAACTCGTAATTATCGAGTGGTTCTGGTTTGGGTGTGCTGCTCTTCTCGATCAGAAACAAGAATTGCGGAGAGGTCAGCACTACTTGCAGTGCATCCTTGACACTCTGCTGGAAGTCGCCGCCCTCGCTCGAGGATTTCTTGTACACCGCCATCAATGCTGACTCTTCGGTAGCAGTGACTGGACGGCGGTAGGCGCGGGTCGCAAAGCTGCGTATTACCTGTCGCGCATAAGCAGGCAAATCGTTCTTGCGGTCTGAATCAAGGAAGATGCTGCGATGCGATTGAGGCGGCCAGGACTCATAATAAGGCCCTTCGAATTCGACAGTCCGGATGAGCATTCGCGACATGTCGCGACCGTCGGTGTATTCACTGCGGACCGCGATTTCACGAACGCCGGCGAGATAATTGACATTGTCTTTTTCAACATTGGGGCTGGGGAAGTTGCTGATCGCTCCTTCAAATACATATCGATTGAGCTTCGTTCCGGCCACGGCCTGCGGCGGTCCAACGGGCGCGAATGTGCTGCCGCAATCGCGACGCAAGCCGAGGTGTACGCCAAGCTGTGGGGCCCGTTTTTCAAAAGTACGGAAGCGTTGTGCGACTGCATTGGTTTCATCTAGCGGAGTAAGGACAATGCGCTCCAAGTCATTCATGCCGGCGAATTCTGCGCTCAATGGGAGTGGGCCTGCTGCGAGCCTGAGAGCCAGGAAGGCGGGTCGATTCAAGGTGCCCGAGAAGTGCCGCTCGCCCAGAGTGAGAGTTAGATTTTGCGGCTTTTCAGGAGGCGCTTTCACAAACTGGCGCCCGCGTTCGAGCAGGGCTTGAATCTCGGTTTCGTCGAGGGCCCGACGGTAGATGTGGACCTCATCGATTTCGCCCTTGAAAGCCTGGGCGGCACGAATGCGGCCGAGTTGGAGATTCATCTTTGGATTGTCGAGGTTGGCTGCACCGATCAGCCCTTTGGCCACAGGGTAGCCGTTTACAAAGAGCCGCGTTTCGCTCTTTCCTCGCCTCACTACGGCTGTCACGTGCTGCCAGACATTGGGACGAAGGACTCCAGTTTGTGACGACATGCTGCCATTCGTCTGATTGTCGGGTCCGGCTGTTTCAAGGCGCAGTGTGCCCTTGTTATCGGGCATGTCAAGATACCATCCGTGAGTCCAGTTATATGATCCGAGACTGACGATTCCCGCTCTGCGAAGTTCTCCCGGACGGATCCAGGCCGACACTGTGAAATCGCCGTCACCGACGTTCATCGATTCCTGACGCGGAACCATCACAGAATCGCCATCGCCATCGAGAGATACAGCCTGGCCGAAGGGGGAAGCGACGAAGCGTGCGTTGCCTTGCAGTTGACCTGCGAGATCGTTCTGCTCCGGAGTGGTGTTGGCGTTTCCATCGAAGGGCCAGAATCCGATCAGGCTCTCGCTTAGCCTCGATGCGTCTGACACGACGGCAGGCTCTTTACGTGGGGAGGCGTGGACGTCCACCTGATAAATGCCTGGCTTTGGGATTGTGAGGGTTTGCTTCGTTTTCGGATCGCTGGCTGTGATGCTAGTTGGAGACTGTGCGGGAAGGCTCTGATCGAGCAAGAGACCGTCGTTGTATTTTGCTGCTGTGACGACAATGCGAAAGCGGCCCTGATCGGGTAATTCCCGAAGTGAAATCTTGAAGTTCGCCTTGGGTCCGTAGGTTCCATCGGCCTCGAAGATCTCCTCATTCGGAATGGCTGGCCGCAACAGCAGACCTTGCGGAACTGTGCCGTAGGCACTTCCTTTGGGGTAACCGTCAGTGCCACGCATGCATGCGAAGACCGCATGATAAATGCTGTCGTAATCTTTCCAGCCGCGAACGGTATCGTTACCCGCATAACCTTCGATGAAACGAAACTTCGTCTGCATCTGGATTGGCTCGAAGGCGAACGGTTTGGCCGGCGTGGTTTGTGTTACCAGGAAGTCCCTGTTCTCCAAAAGGTGGCTGTTTGCTCCCAAAATTAGTTTGTCGGGGATTGGTTTGGGATTGATCGATTCACCTAGGTCGACACGAAAGTTCTGGATCCTGGGTTTTGACTTCGCGTCGACAATGGAGCGATTGAGTGCGTCTTCGGCAATTTCGAAATAGGATTCGAGCAGCAATGGCGAGAGTTGGAGTGTCTCTTTGTTGTTAACAAAGCCGTCGCTTGAGATGGCGTCCGGGGGAAGTGCCTCTGTCAGATCATCTTCGAGGTGTAACAATTCACGCAAGGTGTTGCGGTATTGCGAGACGGTGAGGCGCCGAACGACTCCATTCTTGAGAGCAGGACGCAAACGGGCGACTTCAAGAGCATTGTTGATCCATTCGACCATCCGCTGGCGATCTGCGCCAGAGGGCTGAGGCATGCCCTTAGGTGGCATGGTGCCTTCGCCAATTCGATGCCTGATGCCTTCCCAGAGTCGAATGTGACGGTCCTCAAGTGTTGTGTTGAGTTGGTCGACACGGACGCCAGCCATCGTGGTGTCGGCGTTGTGGCACTTGGCGCAGTTCTGTTGCAGAAACGGTTTTACAAACTGTTCGAATGCGGGTTCGAGGGCGGCGGCTGTGTTTGATGTCGATTGAGCCGCTAAAAAACGAGCTGTCCAGGCAATTGCCAAGACGGAGAACAGGAAGAGGGTTGCGGTAGTCTGGAGCCGAAGGCGAGGCTTGCTTGAGATCATAAGATGTTGCTAGGGGTGGTCGCGCAAGCGCAAGTTTCCCGGCTTCGCACGCAAAAATCAGCTTATCACCAAGCTGATTCGGCCTTATGTGGATTCCTTTGCCCTCGAGATGGCGTGGTTAGCGCGGTATCGCGCGATTCTCGCTTGAAGGGGTGATTGAATGCGACTCCGATTCGTAGCCGACGTCAGCCGCGATTTCCGCAACACTTCTCGATTGCCGATGGGTGGACTTCGCAGTTGTACAGCAATGAGAAAGTCTTTCGTACGACGGGATCGCACGCTCCTGGAAGATGTTCCAGAAGGCCATAAACCTGGCGTTGATGTCCATCCGTCCCGCACTACTCTTTCAGTATTGGCAATCGAAGTCCCTGGACTGCGTTGTTTGGCAAGCCGCAGCCCGATGTGCATCTTGCTATGCCGCTCCTTGCTGTCCATCACCAGGCTTCGAGTAGACAATAAAGTTTTCGCAATCCAACTGGAATAGTGCGACTTAATGGCGGCTCAACCGGAGTTCGCCGAGTATCGAAAACAGATGCCAATGATTGTTTCAGGAATGCCCTGGCGAGTTGTGATCCAGCCCCAGGGCGACCCAGCGGCAGGTTGAAATGGAACTCAGCAAAATTGCTACACAGATCGAAACGGGCATTGCAGTGATTACTGGGTTAGAGTCAAATATTGCAAAGGAACCGATCATGAATCCGAATCAAGCGTTGTGGGAAAAAGGTGACTTCACCGAGATTGCGGCCCTGATGCGTGCATCAGGAGAGGCCGTCGTAAATTCTCTTGGTGTCCGAGCTCCCTTGAGGGTATTAGACCTCGGCTGCGGAGACGGGACAACAGCAGTTCCACTAGCCCAGTTAGGCGCTGAGGTTGTTGGTATCGACATTGCCAGGAATCTCGTTGAGGCCGGCAACAGAAGAGCTGCTGCAGCAGCTCTGTCCCGGCTCAGCTTTCAAGAGGGAGATGCTTGCCACCTCGAAGGGGTCGGCGATCATTCGTTCGATTTGACGCTTACGGTGTTTGGTGCGATGTTTGCGCCCAAGCCTTTTGACGTGGCGAGAGAGATGGTTCGCGTCACCAAGCCAGGTGGCCGCATTGTGATGGGAAACTGGATCCCGAACGATCCAACTTCCTTTGTGTCGATGTTGCTGAAGATAAGTTCTGCGTTTACGCCGCCCCCTCCAGAAGGGTTTATCAGCCCAATGACCTGGGGTGTGGATAGTCACATCATTGATCGATTTGGTCAGGCAGGGGTTGCCCAAGAGCGAATATCCATGGTCAGGGATACCTTCCATTTCGTGTCGGCTGACAAAAGCCCAACAGATGTCATAGAGTTATTCCGACGATTCTATGGTCCAACCATGAACGCTTTCGCTGCTGCGGAGAATAGCGGGAAGGTTGAGGAGCTTCACGGTCAGCTATTGGAGCTGGCGAAGTCGCAGAATCAGAGAACTGACGGCAGCACTTCTATTCCTGCGACTTTCTTGCGCGTGACAGTGCACGTTTGAAGACGACCCGTAGAATGAATCCACAACGAACAATCGAAGTGAAGCATTCGCTGCCTGTCTTAAAGTCGGCGCGCGAGAGCTGGCTGCGTTTGCGGCAACATTTCCCGAAACCGAATGGCAGATGCGCCTGCCGAAGGCCGGCTGAAATATTGTTGAAGTTGTGCATCTCGTTGCCAGCGTCTATCCGATCTAGATCCACCTTGCGAGTACGCTTGCATTGCGGCAGCCGGTCACTGGCGTGACCTGGGACGTCGGGCATAACATGAACCGGGGCCAGGCTGAAGAGGTAGGTGGAATTGCCAAGGAAGTTGCGCGTGCCTTGCTGGCGACCAACGGCGCGGATGCGGCTTCGGCAATTCGTGTTCTTAGCGATGAGCAACTGGATCGCGCTGAGCCACAGCTATCACCACCTGGCTGGCATCCGTGCCGCGCTTGGCCGCTAGAGTCTATCGATAGCCGAAGAGTCGATGGTCCTTGATCATGGCGGCGATCTCTAGTGGCACCATCGTCTCCCATGTTGCATCGCCTTCCTTGATGCAGTGCAGCACATTGCGCGAGAAAATATGAAGCAGGTCTGGATCGAAGTCCTCGATCTCTTTGATCCTTTCGCGATCCACCAGATGTTCGAAAATGTTGCGCTGGTCGTGAGGGATTGTCATTGTGCTGGCGGTTTGGAGCACTCCTGTATCCGGGTCGAGGTAGGGATAGACGTAGATCCGCATGTTCTTGGTAAAGAGCTTGCCAAAGGCTTCGAGGATGCCGCCCTCGAGACCGCTGTAGTACTCTTCTCTGAATAAATCCAGCAGGCTCTTGGCACCCATTGTGACCGCGATCGGCTCCGAGGTGTATCGGGCCAGATAACTGGCGAGTCGGTAGTATTCAAAGTAGTCGGAGACAAGCACCGTCTTACCTGCTGCCCCAAGCAGGTCGGCCCTCGCCAGGAAGTCGGCGAGGTCGAGATTGCCTGCGGCCAGCAACTGCCGCAGGTTCAACTCCATCAGATCGACGACCTGGTCGGGGGCAACTGCAAGATCCGCCGAAAACTGTTTGAGGGCGCAATCGATGATGTCAATGTTGACCTTGGTGACTGGGCGAAAACTGCCACGCTGCACCAATACAGGTTTCTTGCGAAGCACTTCAGAAGGTTGCAATACTTCGCCCGACGGGCCGAACATTGCGGCACCTGTCAGGCCGAGTTGCACCAGCTTCAGGCTTACGGCTCGGTTGTCGACGTTTTTGAATTCGTGACCCGAGAACTCGACCATGTCGATCTCGACACGCTGTGTGCTGAGGTTGTCGAGTAATGATTTGAGCATCTGGTGCGGCTGCTCTCGAAAATAGAAAGCGGCGTAGAGAAGGTTGACACCAACAATGCCTAACGCGTCCTGTTGAAGATCGTTCTGGATGTCGAGCATTCGGACATGGATGATGATCTGGCTGTCAGGTTCGCGCGGATTCACCTGATACTTGACGCCCATCCAGCCGTGGCATTCATTGGTGCCCCGGAAGTTTCGTGCCGAGACGGTGTCGGCGAACGCAAAGAACGCCGTGTTCGCTCCGCGTGTGGGCCCCAGTTTGTCGAGATTGATCGCATGCTCGAAGTTCAACATGCTCTGCAAACGTTCGCGCGAGACATAGCGCTTACCCGGGCCGTAGATCGCATCGCTGATCGCCATGTCGTAAGCGGAGGTGGACTTGGCGATGGTGCCCGCCGCACCGCCAACTTTGAAGAACCAGCGGGCGACCTCCTGTCCGGCACCGATCTCGGCGAAGGTGCCGTAACGCGCAGGGTCCAGATTGATCTTTAGTGCTTTGCGATTGGTCGAGAGAATTTCACGATCATCCTTCTCGCTCGTAGATCCAACTGGGGTGGTCATGTAGAAATTATGAGCAATCTACGGATGGAATTCGCAACTAATTTCACCAGCTACAGATAACTCACCCAAGCCCGGTTACTGTTCCGCGCTTTGAAACCTGCGAACCACAGGCAGGCAGGATATAGCAGCACCACTACCAACATCCATACGAGGTAGACCGCCCAAAGCGGTGAATTTGAAGGTAGTCGCTGATTGCCGAAAGCGGTGGGCATTTCGAAGAGAGTGCGCGCATCTCCAAAGCGATACAAAGCCACAGCGACTCCGGCCAAATGGGCGAGGTAGAGATGCAACAGGTAGTAGAACATCGGTACGCGCCCGAACAGGATCACGGTTTTGGTAAATGCGGGCAGTTCCCGGGTGCCGTCCCGTCGCCACCATTCCACCAGTCCCAGGATCGTGATCGATGGCCCCAGTGTCATTAGCAGATACATGAGCGATGGCGGGTATTTCTCGCAGTTCAGGAACGACATCAAGGTGAACACCGCATTCTTCTGATAGGTCCACGCATGCGGATCTCCGTAGAGATTCGAGAAGCGCAGCACGATGAACGCAAGAATCATTGCCGGGCCAATCCGGAGAGACCTTCGGATGCCTTCCGAGCCGAACGCGTAGCCAAGCGCCATTACGCCAATCCATGGAATCAGCGGGTAGGCGATCCAGAGCGTTGCCGAGCCAATGTGGATCGGCCCGGGCGAGTGCAGCACTGTCCACAGGGAGCCAGCTGGGCCGAAGAATTCCGGCTTTACTCCATCGAGCGCGTTGTGACCAAGCACCATGGCGGCGCCCACGGTTAGAATCAGTGATCGCGGCAGTCGAATCAAAGCGGCCAAGGCCACCATGCTCCATCCGAGTGCCCAAATCGTCAGCCCCTCGAAGTAAGTGAAGTCCGAAGTGAAGTACCAGCCGAAGCGCACTACGGCCAACTCCAGAAATACCAGCCAGAGACCCCGTGTCCACAAGAACCAAGAGACTTCTGCCGGTGTTCGCTTGCGGCTCGAATAATACGCCGCGACGCCTGCAAGAAAGTAAAAGGTGGGCGCGCAATAATGGGTCACAAAGCGCGTAAGGAATAGGGCCAGATTGGTAGTTGCCAGATCCACTGGATCTCCCAAAGGCATCAGGTTGTCGCGGACGTGATCAAGCGCCATCACTACCATCACCAGCCCCCGCAGGAGGTCGATGGCTTCCACTCGCGGCACTGGTTTGGATGCGGTCATTGGATTGGCAATATATCGTACCCCTCTATTTCTGACTCTTCCCGGGGTTCCACATAGGCGCTTCGGGCTGATATAGAATGATCGCAAGCGCTGTAATTGCGCGAAGGAGGATTTGTGTGTCTCGCCTAGTCTTTGTTTCGATCTATGGGGCGATTCTGTGTCTGGCCTTCCAGAATCCACAACAGCAAGTCAAAGCGCCTGCTGACTCTTCCACCATGTCTTCGGACATTCATGAGTCCATTTTCAAGGGACCGAAGCCTGTTGAGGCCGGTTCAACAACGGAACGGCTTGTCGGCTCGCTTTCAGCGTCTACTTCGAAGTCAGGAAAAGTTCCTCACAGGAACTTCATTGACGACCTTGTTTTCGGCAGAATGGAGAAGGACGGTATCCCCCACGCGCCGATGTCGACGGACCAGGAATTCTTTCGCCGCATCAACCTTGACCTCACTGGACGTATTCCTTCGGCCGTAGATCTCCGAGCGTTTCTTGCCGATTCCACGCCCGAGAAGCGATCGAAGTTGATCGATAAACTGATTGGAAGTCCTGCCTTTGTTGACAAGTGGGCGTACTTTTATATGGACCTCATCCGGGCCAACGGCAAGATGGGCCGCGGCATAAATTTGCTGCACTACACGATTAAGGAGAGCCTCGCGTCGGATCGGCCCTATGACGATTTCGCCCGCTCTCTGATCACAAGCTCGGCCAAGAGCAACTTCGTTGTGGCGGCTGTGAATCCGATCGTTCGCGAACACGTCGAGGGTAAGCCTGGCCAGGAAGATGGCCCAAACGACACGAAGAAAATTCATCAGTCAGACACTCACGATGAGTTGACGATCCTGTATGGGCGCGTTTTCATGGGAGTCAATTTTTCCTGTATCTCGTGTCACGACGGCGCAGCTCACCTTGAGAAGGTGAACGTCTATCTGAGCCAGCAGAAGCGCTCAGACTTTTACCAGCAGGCTGGCTTCCTCGGCAAGACGAGGTACATTCCTCACGTCGAGCGAACCGAGGCAATTATGGGCCACTCGGTCGTGGACGATCTCGCCAAAGGCTACGACACGAAGGCCGAGACGATGCTCCGTGTCAAACGGATGGGAGGACCGGGGACCCCGAAGTTTTTGTTCACCGACGAAGTACCGAAAGCCGGTGCGGAACCGCGCGAGGAGTTGGCGCGCATGATTACCAGCCACCCGCAGTTTGCTCGAGCAACAGTCAATCTGTACTGGGCAAAACTGATGGAAGTCGGGATTGTTGAACCGGTCGATGAATTTGATCTGGCCCGTCAAGATCCGAAAAATATTCCCGCCGGATGGCAGTTGCAACCATCGAATCCGGAATTGCTGAATCAGCTTGCTTCGTCTTTTCGCAAGAATAATTACAGTCTGCATGAGCTGTTCCGGCTCATCTGCAATTCGAGCGCTTATCAACTGTCCGCGCGATTCCCTGGCGAGTGGAAGGACAGCTATACGAGCTATTACGCCCGCAAGTTTGCGCGTATGCTGAGTGCCGAAGAAATTCACGACTCGATCACGATCGCGACTGGTCGGCCTGGCAGTTTCGGTGGCGGTAATACGAAGAAAGCCGTCGTGAATGCAGATGAAGACCCCGCAACTTCCAGCGTGACTATGGCGATGCAATCCGCGATGCCCAAAGCGCAGGGCGACCTCAAGAGTTTTATGGCTGCCTTTGGGCAGTCCAACCGTGCGACTTCAACAAGGCCCGCGCAAGCTTCGCCGTTGCAGCCGATTATGCTGATGCGGTCGCCCGTTGTAAATGACCGCGTGCTCGCCGCCAAGGACAGCCGGGTGCAGCGATTGCTCGACACGTATCAAGACAATGGCAAGGTTGTCGAGGAGCTCTTTCTCTCGACGCTTTCCCGTGAACCGCTGCCTGCAGAGAAGACGCTGGCGGTTTCCATCCTCGACAAGAATCGGGTGGAGGGCGCTCAGAATCTGGAATGGGCACTGTTGAATCTGGTCGAGTTTTTGTATAACTTCTGATAGGTGGTCAAGATGAGTCGTCCGAGGACAGTCGGTGATTTAATTCCAACGCGGCGCGAACTGCTGAAGTACGGCGGGCTCGGCCTTGTTGGTGCTTCGCTCGATGGCGTCTGGCCGCTAAAGCTTCACGCTGCGGATTCCGGCCGCAAGAGCAATCCTCGAGGTAACGCGCGCAACGTCATTTTTTTTGAAATCTCTGGGGCTATCAGCCATCTCGACACTTTTGATTTCAAAGAGAACATCGCCACTCCCAAAGATTTCGAGGTGCAAAAGATCGACACGGGCATACATTTTCCGGTGAGCCTGTTTCCGCGAATGAAGAACCTGATGAACCGCATCGCCATTCAGCGTTCGTTTGTCAGCCATGAAGAGGTGCATCTGCGGGGCCAGTATTATCTGCAGGCGGGACGGCAGTTGAATGTCGCTTTCGCGCGGGAGATCCCGTCGGTGGGCTCGGTTGTGGCATCTGAGATGGAACAGTTCCGGCGCAACTCCGACACCTTCCCGACCTACATGTCCTTCAACCTCGAAACGAATCAGGTGGGAGCACTTGCCACTGGTTTCCTGCCGCCGAATTTCGCCGTTTTTGATCTCAATGCGCAGGCGGCGCTGACGGGGATGTCGCTCGACGAGAAGGCAGTCGAGTTGATTGAAGAACGATGGCGGGTGCTGAGTCGGCTTCGCGAAGTTCGCGGAAGCATGAGCAGCTATGGACGCGATGTTGCATCGTTTGAAGGCTATAGCGATACGGCCAAACGCCTGCTTACCGATTCCCGTTGGCCACCTACTTTCCGTGTTACGGATGAAGACAGGAAGCGTTACGGCAACAGCGGGGTTGGCATCGCGAGTGCGCTTGCCCGCAACGTGTTGGCACAAGATGCGGGCACCCGGTACATTCACATTTGCCAGCATGGCTGGGATCACCACAAACATATCTGGGACCATTCCAATCCGGATAGCCATTACAAATTGATCGGCGACTTTGATCCTGCGGCGGCCAGCCTGATTGAGGATCTTGCGACTACACCTTCGAAGGCGACACCGGGCAAGATGCTGCTGGATGAAACGCTGGTTGTGATGATGAGTGAATTTGGGCGCACGCCCGGCCCGCTCAATCATATGGCTGGCAGAGACCATCACAAGTACGTCTTTCCTGCGATGTTTGCTGGAGCAGGCGTAAAAGGAGGCCTGGTGCTCGGTGCTTCTGATAGCGACGGGCGCGCCTGCGTAGACACAGGCTGGAAGCATAAGGTGCAGCCACGGATTGAGAACGTGGTTTCCACCATCTACTCTGCCTTGGGGATCGACTGGGCGAAGGAGGTTCGCAATTTGCCTTCGGGAAGAACCTACTCGTATGTTGATGCGCTTGGCGCGAACGGAACAATCCCGACGGATGACCTCACCAATATTTACGGGTAGCGTCCAATTCTCGCGAAGCGCCAGATCGGCCCTCGCCCTGATTCTGCTTGGCTGCTCGTCGTTTTTCGCGGCTGAGCCAGGGATGGCTTTCATTCCAGGCGGCGAGTTTTCCCGCGGGCGCACTTATGACTGGCCCGATACGAAGTTGATCTGGTATCCGACCGTACTCGCAGACGACCTTCCTGTCCGCAAGATCACGCTCTCTCCCTTCTATCTCGATGTGTACGAAGTTACGAACCAGCGATATGCTGCATTCGTCAAGGCTAGCCACCATCGGCCTCCTTACCAGTGGCATGGCATTGAGGTCCCCAATGGGATGGAGAAGCGTCCTGTAACCAATGTGAGTTGGGACGACGCTGCGGCATTTTGCGCCTGGGAAGGGAAGCGACTGCCCACGGAAGCCGAGTGGGAGCGAGCCTGTCGCGGAACTGCTGAAGGTGGGAAGTACCCTTGGGGCAACTCCGCTCCCACCGCAAAGCTTGCAGTCTTCGGACTTGACAGCGGGGCAGTAGACGCCGGTACCAAGCCGATGAATTATTTCGGTTTGTACGACATGATTGGCAACGTCTGGGAATGGACCACAGACTGGTACGACCGCACTTATTACGAAGTGGCTCCGGAGACGAACCCGCAGGGCCCGAGTGAAGGTCGTTACCGTGTGCTGCGTGGTGGATCGTGGTTTGATACTCCCGATACTTTCCTTGCTTCCTCCTATCGAAGCTGGGCCCGTCAAGGAGAGCGCAGTCCGACCATCGGATTCCGTTGCGCGGCGAGCTTTCCGGGGACGAAGACTAAGACCAGCGCCCGTTCTGTGGAGCGGGTTGCACGATAAGATTTTGGTCATGTTGCGAAGCATTGCTCGAATGACGCTGACCTGCCTGCCGATTCTGGCGCAGGAGGCTGCGGCTCCGAATTCTACTGCGGCGCTTTTGGCTCTGGTCGCTTCCGCTCCAAAACTGGCGCTCGAGAGAACTCAAATCAAGATCCATTCTCCGGGGGCAGGTTGGGAACTCGGCTATCCCTCGGCGGTTGCGATGGATGCCAAAGGCGCGATCTACGTGTTGCAGCGCAGCGAAAAGGCGGATCCAGTTCTGGTGTTGAACCGCGACGGGAAAATCATCCGGTCCTGGGGGAAGGGGATGTACAAGATTCCACACAGCATTCGCATTGACCCGCATGGCAATGTCTGGACAGTGGATTCTTCGAGTTCCATGGTGTACAAGTTCACGCCGCAGGGCCAAAAGCTGATGGAGATCTCAGTGGGTGAGCAGCCGGCGGGCAGGACTGGTGCGATCGGCACGACCGACATTGCAT
>JANXLY010000213.1 GCA_025354885.1 Acidobacteriota bacterium
GTATTCCCGTTTGCAGTCGCTTGATCGCTGCCAACTTGAACTCCCGCGTAAACTTTCTTCGCGTTTTAGCCATGACTCAAATTCTCCTATCAGAATTTTTATGAGTCTAGACTCGTGTCTCATTTTTGGGGACAACTCCAAACAGTGTTGTCAAAGCAAAACTTGCACTGTACCCTTCCAGATCTTGTATCGGACGAAACAAAAGTCAGTTTGCAAAAGTGCCGAGACTATTTCATGAGTTCAGAAATCAATGTCTACGATCTGCCGAGGGTTCCACTGACGAATTTAAAACTTTTGCCCGCTGAAGCGGGCCTCTATTTCGCAATCGACGATAGTGGGCGGATTTGGTATGTTGGAATCGCGAAAAGCCTGCGGGACAGGCGAAGCACTCACGAAAGACTGGTTGATTTCAAGTGCGCCTTAGTTACGCATTTCGCTTGGACTATCGACCTGGATGCAGGATCTAGGAATTCAAACGAGCAAGACTTCATCAGACTTTTCGATCCGCCACTAAATGATTTGCATCGGACTGGGAGAAGGCCGGTCATACCGACGGGGCGGACTCGCGACGAAGAACTGCAAAGATTCATCGAAATTAAGAACATGCAGTCTGAATTGGAATACGAGCTCAACAAATTAAAAGCCAACATCGTTTCGCATTGCGAAGAATTTGGAGGCAAGTTGGATTTACCTTTGGCGAAAGTCTACCTCTCGTCGCGCACTTCATATTCGTATTCTTCGACGGTTGATTTGCTCTCGCAGGAACTCAAAAAACAAAAGGATGAAGAGGTGGAAAATGGTACAGCCGCAGTCACATCCAAAGCCGTGTTTCCGGTAGTGCGGGCATCAAGCGGAGCGAAAGTTGCGAAATCCAAGCCATTTCCAATAAGCGTTCTACCACAACAACGAATGGTTTCTTAAAGATTGATGTCGTTAGCGCCGGAGTGACGGGGGTGCGGGTAGCAGGTTGAAGCCGTGCGTGGCAAAGATCGAGCGACCGACGGGCGATTGCAGGAACTGTATGAAGCTATCGGCAAGTTTGGGGTTCCCGCCTTTGCGCCGGATCGGCGCAGCTACCTGGCGGATGGCCGGATGCAATTCGTCTGAAATCAAATAGCCGCCCTTGTTGTAGATCAAACTCCAGGACAGAATTGCACAATCGGCATTGCCAGTCTCCGCGAACTGCTGCGCTTGTCGAATATTCTCTCCGTATACCAGCTTGTCCTTTACCGCCGCGAAGAGTTTGGCTTTGTTTAGTGCTGCGATGGCGGCTGCACCGTAAGGAGCGAGTTGAGGGTTGGCGACCGCGATGACCCGGACGGCTGGCTGATCCAGATCCTGTAGCTTGCGGACTGCCCCGGACTTGGCCCAGATTCCAATCCGCCCGATGGCGAAAATCTGGATTTCTTCGCGGATCACTTTGTTTTTCTTCACCAGTGGCATCACAAAGTCTTCGCTTGCCGACAGGAACAAATCGTAGGGAGCCCCATTTTCGATCTGCTGCGCCAACATTCCAGACGAAGAAAAGGTGAAAGTGAGATCGGCGAGCGGGAATGCTTCGCGAAAAAGTGGCTCCAAGGGGCTCAAATCGGATGCAGCGGCGATCGTAAGACTCAGTTTAGAATTTTGCGCATCAACACTTGACAAGAAGACACTCAGATTCAATACTAGAAGTAGGCTAATAGACGCCGGAGGATTGATACGTATGGGAAAAATCATTGGGATTGACCTTGGGACAACTAATTCCGTTGTTTCGGTGATGGAAGGTGGTTCGCCGGTCGTAATCCCGAACCAGGAAGGCGCCAGAACGACGCCATCCGTAATTGGGTTCACAAAGAGCGGGGAGCGGTTAGTGGGTCAAGTGGCGAAGCGCCAGGCCGTCACCAACCCCGAGAATACCATTTACTCTGTAAAGCGCTTCATGGGACGACGAGTCGATGAAGTGAGTGAAGAGTTGAAGCTGGTACCGTATGCCGTGGTTAGCGGAGACGGCGGCGGTGCCCGCATTGAAGTGCAAGGCAAGCAATATGCTCCGCCGGAGATCAGCTCACTCGTGCTGAAGAAACTGAAAGAAGCGGCAGAAGCCTATCTTGGCGAAAAGGTCACAGAAGCGGTGATCACGGTTCCCGCCTACTTCAACGACGCACAGCGTCAGGCGACCAAGGATGCTGGCCAGATTGCAGGGCTTGAAGTAAAGCGAATCATCAACGAACCGACAGCAGCGGCGCTCGCCTATGGCCTCGACAAGAAAAAAGACGAGACGATCGCAGTATTCGACTTCGGCGGCGGCACCTTCGACATTTCGATTCTCGAAGTGGGCGATGGTGTGGTGGAAGTAAAGTCGACTAACGGCGACACCCACCTTGGCGGCGACAACATTGACGACCGTATCGTGCAGTGGCTGATCAGCGAATTCAAGAATGAACACGGCATCGACCTCGGCAAGGACAAGATGGCGCTGCAGCGGCTGCGTGATGCCTCAGAGACAGCGAAGATCGAACTCTCGAGCAAGCTCGAAGTCGACATCAATCTACCTTTCATCACTGCCGATGCCACGGGGCCAAAGCACCTTGAAAAGAAGCTGACCCGCGGGCGCTTTGAGCAGATGATTGACGCGATTCTGCAACGGATGATGGACCCCTGCAAGCAGGCGATCTCCGACGCCGGTGTATCACCGCAGAAGATCGACGAAGTGGTGCTCGTTGGTGGATCAACCCGTATCCCGAAGGTGCGTGAAATGGTGCGCAACTTCTTTGGTAAGGAACCGAACATGACCGTGAACCCGGACGAAGTGGTGGCCATCGGGGCTGCAGTCCAGGGCGGTGTGCTGGGTGGCGAAGTAAAGGATGTACTGCTGCTCGACGTGACCCCGCTTTCGCTAGGCATCGAGACCCTGGGCGGTGTCTTCACCAAGCTAATTGAGCGCAACACGACGATTCCTACCAAGAAAAGCGAGACCTTCTCGACGGCTGCTGACAGCCAGACTTCGGTGGACATCAAGATCTTCCAGGGCGAACGTCCGATGGCGAAAGACAACCGATTGCTGGGTGTTTTCCAACTGGTAGGGATTCCGCCGGCCTCACGTGGAGTTCCGCAGATCGAAGTTACTTTTGACATCGATGCCAATGGCATTCTGAACGTGGCCGCTACCGACAAGGGCACCAAGAACGAACAGAAGATCACCATTACTTCCAGTTCTGGTCTGAGCAAAGAAGAAGTGGACAAGATGGCGAAGGACGCCGAGATGAACGCCGGCGAAGATCGCAAGAAAAAAGATGCGATCGAGGCCCGCAATCAGGGTGACTCGATGGCTTACAACATCGAAAAGATGTTGAAGGATCACGGTGCCAAGATTGGTGACGACGACCGCAAGGCCGTTGAAGCTGAGCTCGAAGAAGTGAAGCGCGTGCTCAAGGACGACACCGCATCGGCTGAGCAAATTCGTGCGGCAACCGAGAAACTGACGCAGTCGAGCCACAAGCTGGCCGAGGCGATGTACAAGACGGAATCCGCCGGTGCTGCAGGTGCCGCAGAGGCTGGTGCCGCAGGCGCTGGCGCGAGCGAGCCCGGCCACGAGAAGCCCAAAGACAATGTCGTGGACGCCGAATTTATCGACGTCGACGACAAGAAGTAAGCGGCTCAGGTAATTCGATATGGCGGACAAGACGGACTATTATGCAACTCTGGGGATCGCGCGCGGCGCAGCCGACGATGAGATCCGGAAGGCGTATCGCCGTCTTGCCCGCAAATATCATCCTGACCTGAATCCGGGCGACAAGACCTCTGAGGGACGTTTCAAAGAGGTGCAGGAAGCCTACGATATTTTGAGCGATGCGAAGAAAAAGCAGATGTACGACCAGTACGGCTTTTATTCGGATCAGGCCGCAGCGGCAGAAGGCGCAGGTGGCTTTCATGGAGGCCAGGGCGTCGATTTTAGTGGCTTCGATTTTTCTGATTATTTTCAACAGGCGAGTGGCGGCAACCGTGGCGGCTTTCGCACGGGCAGCGGGTCGAAGCAAGGCCCACCTCCAGGAGCTGATTCTGGTGGAAGCAGCTTTAAAGATCTCTTCAGCCAGATGTTTGGAGGAGCCGGAAAGCAGGGCGCGTCCGGGCCGGAGAATGGCAGCGACCTCGAGTACGCATTGAACGTCACTTTCTGGCAATCGATGCGCGGCACGACGGTGCGGCTTACGATACAACGCAATGAATCTTGTGATGAATGCAGCGGAACAGGTGCAGCAGCGGGCGGCAGTGCGTGTTCGGAGTGCGCTGGTAGCGGGTCTGTAACGCAGATGGCCGGGGCGATGAAGTTCAACCTGACCTGTCCGCGATGCAACGGCAAAGGCAAGCTGGCAAATGTCTGCCCGAAGTGCCGAGGCGCTGGGGTGCTGGCACGTCCGGATCAGGTTGAAACAAAGATTCCAGCTGGCATTCAAACCGGCACTCGACTCCGGGTTGCGGGCAAAGGCAATGCCGGGTTGCGCGGTGGATCGGCAGGAGACCTTTACATCACCATCCGTGTTGAGCCACATCCTTTATTCAAACGCGAAGGCGACAACATCGAGATACGGTTGCCGATCACGGTGAGTGAAGCGGGACTCGGTGCAAAAATCGAAGTGCCCACAATTGACGGCAAAGCACTGCTCAAAGTGCCGCAAGGTACACAGAACGGGCAGCGCTTTCGTTTGCGCGAAAAGGGTGTCGAAAACCCGCGCAAGGAATCGCGCGGCGATCAGATTGTCGAAGTTTACATTCAGGCTCCGAACGTGAATAATGAACGGACACGCGAACTGTTGCGCGAACTTTCTCTGGTAGAAGCGGAAGACCCGCGGGCTGCAATTTGGGAACAGACTAAAGACAAATGAGAGCAGAGTAGATCGCAATGGCCAGAGCAAGAGGAAAAGGCGCGTACATGATCTCGGCGATCGCCGAGATGTATGAGATCCATCCGCAAACACTGCGCTTGTATGAGCGTGAAGGTTTACTCTTGCCCAGCCGGAGCGACGGCAATACGCGGCTTTACACCGAAGAAGACATCGAACGTCTTGAGGTGATTCTGCAACTTACCCGGGAGCTGGGTGTGAACCTGGCCGGCGTAGAAATCATTTTGAACATGCGCGAGAAAATGTCCGCGATGCAATTGCAGATCGAACAGTTTGTATCCGCGATGAACGAAGAATTTTCGCAACATGCGAGCCAGAGCTTGCGTGAAGAGGCTCCACAAATGTTGATGCGTGTAGCGATCGCAAACGAGCTTGAGCCCTTCAAGATCAAACTGAAGAAAGACTAACGAACTGGGGCGCTAATAGACTGCGGCGAGCAACGGACTGCGGCGAGCAACGGACTGCGGCGAGGACGTACTGGGGCGCTAACGTACTGGGGCGAGGAACCGTGTTTCCGGCCCTGTAAACAAGTCACGACCCACGTATTCGGCAGGTACGGCACCAATGGTATGCGGCCGCACCACAAGCAGAGTTTGCCCGCTACTTCGATCATGACCATTCAGTGAAAACAGCGGCCCGATGACAGGGATCTGCGAAAGCCCGGCGATGCCGCTGTGGTTATACGATTCGCTGCCAGTTGTGAGCCCGGCGGCCACAGCCCATTCCCCTTCCTTCAAGCGCACGGTGCCAGTGTATTTTCGATTGGCAATCACAGGGATGTTGTTGTTGGTCTGGCCTGTGAGTACCTTAAAATCTGATTCCAGTTCAAGACTGATCTCTCCGTTGGCATGCATGTGGGGAGTGATTTTTACCGAAAGCCCAAGGTCTTCAAACTGGATCTGAGGCGCAGTGAGTTGTGCGTTGGCATTCGTGCCACTGCTGTAAGAGGATGTAGCGGTGATAATCGGGAAACGATCTCCAATGTGAACCGTTGCGGGAAGCCCATCGAGAGAGCGCACTTTGGCTTCATAGAGGCTCTTGGTGTTGGAATGAGTCATGCTGGCGAACAGCGAGGCAGTGGTCACCCCCAGCCCAAACAAAGTTGTGCCTCCACCAAAGGTGAGCAAGCCCTTGATTCCATTAAGCGGGGCGGTGATCAGGCTACGGCTTTTCACGAGTGGAATCAGTTGGCTCGAATTAGGCAGGGAAAATCCAAAACTCAAAGTCGAAAGCTCGTTCACTTCGTAGAATTCGAAGTCGATCATCACCTGGCCGCGATACTGGAGTAATTGCGAGAGTGCAACTTGCGCGGGCTTCACCTTCGACCAACGGTCGCGGATCATCATCATGCCGCGCACGGTGTCGATCGATACGCGCTGCAACTCGAAAATCTGCTGGATGGCACGGGCTACTTCCTGCGCTTCGGCAGAAGAAATTGCCGTCGAGATCGGCAGTGTGATGGCAACGTTTCGTTCCTGCTCGCGACGCTTCTGGTCCGTATCGCGAACGATCATTGCGAGCTTGTCCGAGAGTGGATTCACAAAGGAATTCGTAACGAGGTTGACGACATAGAGCGCCTCGTCAAAGTTTGCATCTTCGAGCTTGATGGTGCGGTCGCGCGGATTGTCGTAATCGCCGTCAAAAATCAGATCGATCCCGAAATGGGTGAGGACACGCTGGTAAATGGTCTTGGCATCACCGCTCAGATTAAGCGTGATCCGGACGGGCTTGGGCAAGAGAGAAGGGGGCGGCAGCATTCTCGTGATGTCGCGCATGTCAGTCTCTGTAATTCGCACGAGCGGGTCATTGGGATCTACTTCAGCCACTACCTCTTTTCCCGGTGCGAAACTGGCTTTTTCGAGTGCCTTAGATCGCAACTGCGAGGCCTTGCCGGAGGCGAGCAGGTTCTTGGGATCGAGCCGGGCCGCTTGTGAATAGAGAAACCAGGCTTCGGTAGTTTTGCCCTGTTCTTCCAGGGCTTCTGCCCGCCAGACCATGGACTTTACATCACCAAACGGACTGTCTTGAGCGTGAGCAAGGGCAGTGAACAACACCAGGGCCGAACTCAGCGCATAATTCCGCATCCGTAAGAAGAGACGCTTGCCTAGCCTCAAACGTGCATAAACTTTCGCGACACTACAACCGATTAAGCAAGCATGGGTACATTTACGAGCAGCCTTGGCAGTCTGGGCAGCGGTACAAGCAAAAGCACTTTTGTGGATACACTACCTCCCAACTCCACTAGCCCACAGGCCAACCGTTTTGCCCCGGCAATCCCCGAAACTTTCGAAGAACTGGGGCTGGCTCAAAGTTTCGTCACCGATCTTGTGTTGCGCCGCCTGATTCTCGAAGGCTTCAGCTCATTGAGCAGCCTGAGCCACACACTAAAGCTATCTGTATCGATTATCGATATTATTTTCAAACACTTACGAGCTCAGCAACTGATCGAAGTAAAGGGCATGATTGGCAACGATTATTCCTTTGTTCTCAGCCAGGCTGGGCGCCAACTCGCCAGCGACCGTTTTGCGACGGTTCAGTATGCCAGTGCAGCGCCTGTTTCGCTCAAAGATTATGTCGCGGCAACCAAGCTGCAGGCTGCCAAGGTTTTTGTGGACCGGCGAACATTGCGCCTGGCCTTCAGCGACCTGGTCGTGCCAGACCGGCTTCTGGACCAACTGGGCCCGGCGTTGATCAGCCAAAATTCCATTTTTCTTTACGGCCCTTCGGGCAATGGTAAGACCTCAATCGCAGAACGAATGCTGCGTGTCTATCAGGATGCGATCCTGATGCCATATGCTGTCGAAGTCGACAATCAGGTAATTCAGCTCTACGATCCGGTAGTACACCAGCGCATCGAAATGGATGATCCGGAAATCGACCCACGCTGGATCCTCTGCAAGCGCCCCTGTCTTGTTGTCGGCGGTGAACTCGTGCCGAACATGCTTGAATTGCGCCTGGACGACGCCTCGGGCATCTACGCCGCACCTCTGCAGATGAAGGCGAACAACGGCATTTTCATCATTGATGACTTTGGCCGCCAGTTGATCAGTCCGCGTGACTTGTTAAACCGCTGGATTGTGCCGCTGGACCGTCGCGTAGACTACCTCTCGCTGCGTTATGGAATCAAGTTCCAGATCCCCTTTGAAATGATGGTGGTTTTCTCGACGAATCTGGATCCTTCGGACTTGGCCGATGAAGCATTTCTTCGCCGTATCCAGAACAAGATTCTAATCGAGCCGGTAGAACCGCACGTCTTCGATCAGATTTTCCAGCGTGTTTTCCGGGCGCGTGAAGTCCCCTACAATGACGATTCTGCGGAGTTTCTGCGCAATCTCTGTTTGCAGGACGGCCGGGAATATCTGCGCGCCTGCTACCCGATGGATATCTGCAACCTGCTGATCTCAATCAGCCGGTATGAGCATCGCCAGGTAGGAGCCACTCGCGAAGACCTTGAGCGCGCCGTAAACCTCTACTTCGCCCGCGACTAATCGCTAGACGCGAGCAGCTTAATGCGTGGGCGCAACGAAATCGGGTGGTGCTTCTGCACCCTCGCCAAAGAAGTACTTTTCCATCTGGTCGAGAAGAAATTGCTGAGCCTCGGCAGTGCCAAGGTTCAACCGATACTCATTCATGAGCATCTTCATGTGTTCTACCCATTGCTTCCAGGCTTCTTGAGAAACGTTTTCGAAGATGCGCGGCCCTAGTGGGTGGCCATCAAAGGGGACTTCTTTCAATCCCGGCAATTCTTTTTGCAGCTTTACACAAAAGACCGTTCGCTCGGTCGCTTCACTCATGCTTCTAGAATAGCGGCTAAATGGAGGGTTTAGGAGGCGATTTGGGTGGAGATTTCTGCACTGATCGCGGCGGCGGACATTCGGCGCGATTTGAGACTGTTAATGTATTCCGACAATTTCATCGGCATCTTGGCACCCTTTTCGTAGCAACGCTGCACTGCCTTCTGGTAGCGCTTGAGCATTTCTTTCTGTTGGGAGTCGCCAAAGTCGAAGGCCTGAATATCGAGCATGAGCTCAATTTCCCATGGCTGAAAGGTATTGCGGTTGATCACACCCTTGATCAACTCGTTGAGGAGACGATTGAATTGCGCGTGAACGATCTCAGTGTCGTGTTTGTTGGGGTCGTACACAAGTGGCATGTCGATTTTCGAGCTCAAGACAACTCATCGACCGCAATTAGGGAAAACTTGAGGGACAGGACGAAAGTAATGGAGCGAACGGTTAGTTTTTGTGAGCGTGCATGCGCCGGAGGCGGGAGACCTGAGCCTGGAGCTCATCCTTTTCGGGATCAAGCGGCCGCAATTGCAGATATCGATCAAGGTCCTGCGCAGCAGCCTGATAACGCTGTGTAGCCGCAAAGGTGGCGGCTCGCTGGCGCAAGGCGTCGGCATCCAAAGGATCGGCTTCGAGAAGCAGGTTCAACACTTCAGCCGCTTTGCCCCAGCTCTCGCGTTGCAAAAAAATCAGACGCAAGTTGTTCAGCATGCGGACTAGCATGACGCTTTTTGGCGTTGCAACCAGGTAGCGCGGTTCGAGTTCTTCTTCGATGTCTTCACGGATCAGGCCGCGCTGATGGGGATCGATGTAATAGGTGTCGCCATCTTCTTCGATCCGCACAAGAAAGTGCCCTGGAGCACCAATCCCGTCCACCGTCACACCAAGACGCCGGCCCAGCTCCATGTAAAGAAGGCAGAGCGTGATCGGAATCCCTTTTCTCGACTCAAGCACATAGTTCAGGCAGGAATTGTTCGCGTTGTAGTAATCATCTTGGTTACCGGTAATACCGAGTTCCTGGAAGAGATATTCGTGAGCGCCTACACGAAAACCGCGACTACTGCGGCGGCGGATTTCTTCGGCGTGAAAATCCAGCTCAGCAAGCCAGGGAGCCACGGACAAATTGGGGTAGACGATGCGAGCAATGTAGAGAGCTGCTTCGTCAAGATTCGGAGATTCGTCCTCACGGCGGAGGATACGGCGAAGTGGGTCCATTGGGCTTATGAGTAGAATACCGTTTGATGCGATGCTTTCTCTTTTTGGCGTTGAGTATGGTTTGCTTTGGAGCGAAGGGTTCGGCTGGATCTTGCGCGCTCAAGCTGGACCTTGATGGGGATGGACGCGCCGAAAAGATCACAGTGGAGGGCGGAACAATGGAGGGGCCGCTTGTGGCTGTCGACCACAAAACAAAGCGCCGCTGGCTGATTGATTCGCACGTTGTCACAAGGGAATGCTTCGCAATCGAGATTTTCGGCAGAAAAGGCATCGCGATTCTGCATCACGGGATGGCGCTGCGCTTCTATGAGCCTACCGGCTCCTGGGGCAGTGCCTGGAAGTATGTGGACTTGTATTCCTTCTACACGGCAAGCTGGCAGGGCGGACTCATTCAGGCCGATATTGATGGCGACGGCAGGCCGGATCTGTTCTGCGGCAATTACTGGATTCGCAGTCCAGAGAGTTTTGAATTGCCATGGAGGCTCTTTGCGATTAATGCCTACCATGAGCATCCTTGGAGCGCTTCTGCGCAGTTGCACTGGGATGGAAAGAGGCTCTTGTGGGTGGAGAGCAGAAGGCCCAGGGGGCGGGTTGTGTGGTTCACGCCACCGGAGGATGTGAAGCAACTCTGGAGCGCCGCACCGCACCCGCTGAGTGAAAGACTGGATTGTCCGAAGTTGAGTGTGAGCGGTGGAAGACCACGGATTTCCGCCTCGAAAGAAACCTGCCCTGCCGATGCTTACTTACGCAGGTAGGCATCGTCGCCGCTGATCCAGTCTTCGCGACGGGGAGTGAAGATGTCGCTCACCTCAGAATCTTCGAGCACATCAACCGAGTGCGGCACATTGGGAGGGATCTCAAGAGTCTGCCCCGGCCCAAGCTCCACCTCGCGGCCGGCAATATGAAACAGCAGCCGTCCCGTGTGGACCATCGAAACCTGTTCATTCTCGTGATGATGCAGGGCGACCTGTCCTCCTTTTTTGAGTTGCAACAGTGCGATGGTCATGCCGGAGGTGTGAACAACGCGGCGAGAGAAGAAAGGTGTAATTTCTTCGAGGGGAATTTCATTCCATTCGTGAACAGTCATAGGCTATAGAAAGTATGCAACGAAGAAAGTTTCTATGTTTGAGTGCAGGCACGGCATTGGCGAGTGAATTTCCAGGCAAGGGCTGGAAGCCGCTGTTCAATGGCAAGACGCTCGCGGGCTGGACAGCTCAGGAAAACAAGGCCCAGCAGTGGACCGTCGCTGATGGATTGCTTGCCAATGGCCTGAAAGGTCAGGTGAACAACATCGTCTCCGAAAAGCAATTCGGCGATGTCGAGCTGTTTGTCGAGTTCCAGATCCCGGCCGGATCGAATTCCGGAATATATCTGCAGGGGCTTTATGAAGTGCAGATCTTTGACAGCTTCGGCAAGGAAAAGCTCACGACGCAAGACGGCGGAGCGATTTATCACCGCTGGCTCCAGGAAAAGCCAGTGGGCGGCAGCATTCCCAAAGTGAATGCTGCGAGAAAACCTGGCGAATGGCAGACGTATCAGATCACCTTTCGTGCTCCGCGATTCGACAGTACGGGTAAGAAAACCAGCGAGGCGAAGTTCCTAAAGGTCCTGTACAATGGCCAACTCGTTCAGGAAAACATCAGCTGCGATGGCCCGACACGCTCGGCCATGAATCTGCCGGAAGCAGCAAGGGGCCCATTGATGGTGCAAGGCGACCACGGGCCGGTGAAGTTTCGCAGCATTGCCTGGCGTCCGTTAAAAGCGTAAGCCGAGCTCGAAGAGCGAATAGCCAACGGCTTGTCGCAAATAGAGCCAGCCCGTGTGCAGATTTGATATTTCTTTTGCCTGGCGCGGGGATCCGACGCAATTCAACCCATAGGATTCCATCATCCGTTTTGCACGAAACAAGTGATAGCCGTCGCTTACGAGGATGCAGGAGTTCCAGCCCAGGCGCTTGACAATCTCGGCACTTGCAGCAGTCGATTGCGCGGTTGTAGCCCCTTCACGCTCGATGTGAATCATCTCTACAGGGACGCCGCGGGCGGCCAGATACTGTCGCCCCACCTCGGCCTCGGTATGTACAAATTCACCGCCTGAGCCTCCTGTGGTCAAGATGCGCGGAGCCATCTTGCGAGAGTACAAATCATAAGCATGATCGAGTCGGCTCTTGAACACCGGTGAAGGCTTGCCGTTATACTCGGCGGCTCCCAGCACCACGATGATGTCCGAGGGTCGAGCTTCATCCAGTTGGGCCTGAGCACGGACAGCGATGGTCAATTGGGCGACCTGATAGGTCCAGGCGAGAAACAAAATTGAACCAGAAATGAGTAGAAGTTTCTTCAAGGTGCTCGAATTTAGTCTACTGAAGCTATGGACGTGGCGCGCATAGAACGCATTTCAAGTTTGCAGAACCCTCTGCTGAAGAGCATCCGCAAGGCAGTTGCCAAAGGAAGTTCCACCGAAGATGGCTGCCTGGTGGCTGAAGGATTTCATCTGCTCGAAGAAGCCCTGAGCAGTGGGGCAAAGATAGAGGCCATCATCGGCACAGCGCAAGGGCTGGCGGGTGTAGGCAGTCTGGCAGGAAAAATTATCGAACTCACCGACTCGATGTTTCGGGATCTGTCAGGAATGGAGACCCCACAAGGCATCATGGCCCTGGTTCGAATACCGGTCTGGGATCGCGCAACTCTCAACGCCGGCAACCCCCTGATCGTTGCGCTCGACAGCGTCCAGGACCCAGGCAATGCGGGAGCGATTTTGCGCACGGCAGAAGCCTTTGGCGCTACTGCCGTCTTTGCCCTGCGGGGTACAGTCGATTTCGCCAACCCCAAACTATTGCGCGCTTCAGCAGGGAGTATCTTTCGTGTGCCCACATTCAAGGGCGAATTGAGCGAACTCAAGATGCCGCTTTATGGCGCTAGCGCAGAAGCCGGAGTGCTGGCTAGCAAGGTGGATTGGAGAGGACCCTGCGTCATCGTCATCGGCAGCGAGGGGCAAGGACTTTGCGAATCGGTGCGCAAGGCAACAAAGGGAGTAAGAATCCCCACGCGGGGCGTTGAAAGTTTGAACGCGGCGGTTGCTGCGGCAGTCTTCCTCTACGAGGCAGCTCGCCAGCGGGGGGACGAGGGCGACCAAGGGTGAGCAGCCTCTTCGAGAGCGAGCCGATTGCCGACGACCAGGGCCGCGCCTCACGCCCGCTCGCAGAGAGACTGCGACCGGAGAAGCTGGAAGACGTTGTCGGCCAGCGCCACTTGCTGGCCCCGGGTCGGCCCATCCGCACTATGGTCGACAAGGATCGCCTCAAAAGCATGATCCTGTGGGGGCCGCCCGGAGTTGGAAAAACCACCATCGCCCGTCTGCTCGCCAAGCAGTCGAAAGCGGATTTCATCCCCTTTAGCGCAGTCCTGAGCGGCATCAAGGAAATTAAAACGGTGATGGCTGAAGCAGAAAAGAACCTCCGCTACGGTCGTCGCACTGTCGTATTTGTTGACGAAATCCATCGCTTCAACAAGGCGCAACAGGATGCCTTTCTGCCCTATGTGGAACGTGGCGATATTGTACTGATCGGGGCCACAACCGAGAATCCCAGTTTTGAAGTGAATGGAGCGCTCCTGAGCCGTGCCAAGGTGTTTACGCTTCGTGGTCTCAGCGTTGAGGAACTCACTGAACTGGTGGATCGAGGCCTGCGCGAGTTGGGCGTCGAAGCCGATCCCGAAGTCCCGGGCATGATCGGGAGCTTTGTCAACGGAGACGCACGCAATGCATTGAATCTGGTGGAAATGGCAGCATCCGTGGCAGAAGGCGGACGCATCACGCGCGAGAGCCTCGAAGGGGTTCTCGAGCGCAAGATGCTGCTTTATGACAAAGGCGGCGAAGAGCATTTCAACCTGGTGAGTGCACTGCACAAGAGTGTGCGCTCGAGCGATGTTGACGCAGCAATTTACTGGCTCGCCCGCATGCTCGAATCCGGAGAAGATCGCATGTACCTGGCGCGGAGACTGGTGCGAATGGCGATTGAAGACATTGGGCTCGCCGATCCGCGCGCTGTGGAACAGGCCATCGCCTGCCAGCAGACGGTACATTTTCTGGGTGAACCAGAAGGCGATCAGGCTCTCGCGCAGATCACGATCTATCTCGCCCTGGCCCCAAAGAGTGATGCCGCCTACCAGGCGCTGAAGGCAGCCCAGACAGCCGCCCGCGAGCGTCTTGCCGAACCGGTGCCTATGCAGTTGCGCAATGCCCCCACTCGATTGATGAAGGACCTTGGCTACGGCACCGGATACGAACATGCCCACCAGCGCGCGGATGCAGTGGTGGGCATGGTGTGCTTACCGCCCGAACTGGAGGGCACTGAGTTTTACCACCCCACCAACCGGGGAGTCGAGGCGAAAATCAGAGAGCGGCTCGAAGAGTGGAAAAAGAAGCGCGCAGCGACTACTTCTTAACTTTGCTTGCGTCGGCGGTGACGGTAATTTCAATGCGTGCTTTGCCTACCAGCTTCGCGACACCCACCGTAGTGCGGGCAGGGCGGGGATCGGGAAAGTAGCCCATGTAGACCTTGTTCATGCGCTCAAAAAGGTCCATATCGGTCAAATAAACCTGCACGGCCACCGCATCTGCGGCGCTGACACCTGCATGTTTGAGGATGCGGTCCACATTCGCGAGGCAGGCTTTCACTTCGTCTTCAAAGGCGTCCGGGATGTTGCCGCTTGCATCACGACCAATCTGGCCCGCCACATAGAGCGTTCCGTTGGAAAGGACGCCGGGGGAATAAGGGCCAGCCGTTGCAGCACCGGGAGGCATCACGGCCTTCTTTTCTGCCTGCATCAGCTTGGGGGCCAAAAGCAAACCAGTTGCAATGGCAAAATGAATGGATTTCTGTGTGAGTGACATTAATAGCAGTGTAAAGCATGCAAAGCAAAGGACTAGTAGTACCTTCGTACTCAGTAAAATTGGGCCATTTAGATCATTGAGCTTTTCCGTCGAATGGGGCATTCTGACAGTGTCAGGAGAGTGAAAAGTGTTCGGAATGCAAAGCAGCGGTCGTGGTGTAAAAGATGCGAGTGATCGACGCGGTTCAGATCGGTTTCCGATCGAACGCGAGGTCAAGTATAAGGTGCTATCCAAGCGCAGCGCCGATGAGGCGGGATCGGGGAAGACCTTAAACATGAGCAGCTCGGGTGTCTTGTTCACTGCAGAGCACCTTCTCATCCCTGGCAAGAGAATTGAAGTCTCCATCAGCTGGCCTGCCCAGTTGAACAACAAGACAAATCTGAAGCTGGTTGCCCGAGGCCGCGTGGTGCGGTGCGAAGATGGCCGGGCAGCGCTTGAGATTCAGCAATACGAATTCCGCACCCAGGGCAGTATCCAGATTCACTAAGACTTTTTGTTCGTTGTCCTTCTCCGTTTGAGTAGTTCCCTATCAGGCGGGCCATCTTGGAAAAGACGGCCCGCCTATTTCTTTTTTCTCAAGCGATGTGATGGCCGCTGCGAGTCGGATCAAACACGAGATCTCCGGCAGGATTCACTTTGCCCCAGCGGGCACCCAGGCGCACGTCAGCGCTACCATCCACAAAACTGTGTGCTTCCTGGTAGCGTGGCGGAATGGCAAAAGCCCCTTCAGAATCGATATAGCCCCAGCGCCCATACCAGCGCACTGCCGCCAAACCTTCCGAAAAATCCGTACAATCCTCATAAAGCGGGTTGATGCGCCAATGTCCATTCTTGTCGATGAAGCCCCACTTTGCTACCGACTGCACCGCAGCCAGCCCTCGCACAAACGCCCGCGCCTGTGAAAATTCCGGGTGGATCACCGTTTTGCCCTTGTGATCGATGTAGCCCCACAATTCCCCAAAATCCATGGCAATCAGCTCAACTTCTTCAGCAAACTCACCAAACTTCGAGAGCATCTCGTAGGCTTCGACGATTTCTTTGAGTTTTTCTTCTGCCTTACGGCGCAACCGTTCTGGCTCATGCATGTGCCGGTCGGGGTGCCAGATCTTCACCAGATCGTGATAGGCGTCGCGTGCCTCTTCGATCGTACACATCGGACGCACCTCAAGGATGCTGTACGCGCGTGCGAGGTGCTCGGGGATTGGGGTGCTAATGCTGCTCAAATCGAAGTATCGGCTTAAAACACTCTTTGCTTCAGTCGAGCGATGTTGAATTTTGCAGTTTCGGCGACGGCCATTACCGTCATGACACCCGCTTGCACCGGGTCTGAGACCACGAGATCTGCCGCCTCAGGTACACTCCCAGCCATATTCAGGCTCACTACCAATAGTCCTTGGGCGCGTACTTCGCGGACCGCAACTTCGATTTCGCCGCCCATCAGTGAGCCAGCCAGTACGAGAGCTTTTGCACGAGGCAACCGCGCAACCGCACGCACGGCGTCGGCCAATTGTTGCTCACCCACGAGTGGAATCGTATCCACTGAGATATGTTCACCACGCAGATTATGTCGGTCTGCTTCAGAAATTGCCCCGATCGCGACCTGTGCCACCTGAGCACCGCCACCCATAATAATGATGCGCTTGCCGTAGATCTTATCCATACTACGAACTTCTTCGACGCCCAACACTACCGGCAGAGCGGCCAATTCCCGTAGCACTTCGGCGGCATCCGGTTGGGGCAATTCGATTTCAAAAAAAGTACGCTCCTCGTTATCGATTCGACTGCCGAGGATGGCTACCGAAGTAATATTGCCCTGGTGGGCAGCGATCACGCCGGTGATCTGGTGCAATACCCCGGGACCGGGGTGTACACGAACGAGCAGGGCAAGTTTGGTATCAGACATGGATTTCGTACTTCTTGAGGATCGCAGGCCAAACCCCACGCGCTTTGAGCAATGTTTCACAAACTTCGCGCACAGCACCTTCCCCGCCCTTAGCCGCCAGCGTGCAATCGGCAGCGGCCCTCACCTCTGGCCGCGCATTCGCGGTGGCAAAGCTGAGTCCGACACGACGGAAAATCACGACATCGGTGAAATCATCACCAATGAATGCGACATTTTCCGCTGCCACCTTCGCATCTGCCAGAATCTCTTCGAGGATCGGAATTTTCTCGATGTGCCCTTGATAGACGTACTTCATCTTTGCCTGACGGGCACGCTCTTCTGTGGCATGGGATACGCGGCCTGAAATCACACCAGTCTGGATGCCATGCCAGTTGAGCCACTGCAGAGCAATGCCGTCCTGGGAATCGAAAGCCTTCGTCTCAAGAATCGATCCGTCCGGGAATGGAATATTGTAAAGGCGGCCATCGGTCAGAACGCCATCGACGTCCATAAGCAGGACTTCAATCTTCGCGGCGCGGGCCATAAGTTCAGGGCTGAGTGCAGAGGACATTGCCGCTATTTTCGCAGACCTTGAGCATCATGGTGTTTCAAAGAGTCGGCGGTAGAGAGTTTTTTGCTGCTCCAGAAGCTTTGCATAGGCGTCGGCGTATTGCGGGCGGGGCAGATAAGTGTCGCCGGTAGCCGCAGGAATTTCACTCAAATGTTTCACAGCGCCAATGCGCTCCAGTGCCAGCATCGCCGAGCCACGCGCGGAGGTTTCTTTCTCGAGGCTCGCCACAACGGGCCGCCCCAGCGCATCGGCCATCATCTGAGTCCAGACAGTCGATTTTCTCAATGCCTCACCGGTCGCAATCACGCGCTCTGGCGCACCCAACCGGTCTGCAAGAATGTCGTACAACAAACGAAATCGCAAGGCAACCGATTCCAGTGACGCCGCCAGAATTTCCACGGGTGTCGTGTTCAAATTCAATCCTGTAATCGCCCCACGCGCATCAGCCCGCCACTTCGTACTGCGTTCGCCGGCAAAGAGTGGCATTACTGTCAGGCCATGCGAACCCGGAGTGAGTTGCGACAGCTGCAACTCCCAATCCTTCGGAAGCTGAAAGCGCTCCATCACCCACTCAAAAACTTTGCCTCCATTGGATAAGGCACCTCCCAACACAAAGCGGCGCGGGTCAAGCCGATAGCACCACAACCCTTCCGGCACCTCCACATGTGGAAGTTCAAATACAGCCCGCATTGCGCCCGTTGTTCCGACCATCAGTGCGAACTCTTTAGGCATATCGCAACCGCACCCAATGTTGTTCGCTGCCCCGTCGCCAATCGCTGGAAACCAAGGAATTTCAGAGAAAAGGGGCCAGCGTTTTGCATAGTCTCCCCGCAAGCCCTGAGCCGGGGCATCGAGCACTGCAAGGTCAGCCAATTGTTCCTGCCTGAGGCCAAGATAGGCAAGCAGTTCGGCGTCATAGCTTTGCGTATTCGAATTCCAAAGACCTGTCGCTGAGAGCATCGAAGTCGAAGCATGCGCTTTGCCAAAGAATTCGAGAAATAGATACTCGCCAAAACTCATCCACTGGGCAGATTCTGCAACCATCTCTTTGCGGTTTTCCTGCAGCCAGAGCATCTTCGCCGGCCAGTAGCTCGGATGAAAAACGGTACCCACGCGGGCATGAAACTGTTTCTCATCGAGATCGCTCTTCAAGCGCTCTACCATGGGCTGGCTGCGCGTATCGAGCAGGTGCAGAATCGGAGTGGCGGGCTGACCCTGCGCATTGACCCCAAGAAAAGAATGCCAGAACGTGCACATCGACACAGCACTCGGCTTGCGATCGAGTTGCCCCAAGGCCTGGTGCGCCTGATCCAGACTTTGCAAAGCGGCTGCAAACAAATCGGGCACCTGGATCTCGACGCCACCATCGGAACTGGTGTGGAGCTCATAACCAATGGATGTGGTGGTGATCACAGGCCGCGCGCTCTGATCAAAAACAAGGGTCTTGACGGAAGTAGTGCCGGCGTCAAAGCTGACGACGAGGGGAGAGTTCATCAATCGCTATGCTACCGAACAACGAACGGCTATTTGCCCCGCAGAATCGGTATCAGCTCGATGAGCAGGATGACAACAATGATCAATTCCATAAAGAAGGCGCGCCCCTCGCGGAATTCATTCACCATGAAGTGATACAACTCTCCCGCTGTCTTCACTTTTTGATCGACCAGATTCCGGTAGTCGTTCGCACCCACCTTCGCTGCAGCCAGCCGGTAAGCCCGTGCATAATACATGTCGCTCAAAAACTTGATCGCGGTGTCAGTGCGCTCTGTAAGTTCAATTACCTCTAGCCTCAGGCGATTCAGATGCTTCGCTTCGCGGGCCATACGCCAGCTTGCCCACATGCCGCCAGTGCGTTCGAGCTCACCATATGCATGCTTCAGCAGCACGGACAGGATTTCGTCATAGCGCCGATATTCGAGCAGTTGTGTATTGGCGTACTCGAGCAATTCAAGGATCGGCGTTGCGCCTTCGGGCGTGTCGTAAACCACAGCTGCCAGCCAGCCCACTACCAACAAATCGGCAGGGAAGTAAGACAGGCTAGACGCCAATACTTCCTTCTGTTCTCCGTCGGACAAAATTTGCGTTTCTCCGCGAATGATCTGCCCAATGTCAGCCGCATGTCTGCTGAGCAATTGGGCTCCAGTCAACACTTGCCCATCGGCATCGAGCACCTCATGGAGATGCACTACATAGTAGGCTTCATCGAGCCAGTCGGTGTAAGGCTTGCGCAGTGCACTCTTCAGGCGATTGCAGTGACGGCGCACAATATCGAGTCCGCGCTGCTCCACTTCGCCCGCTTCAATCCAGCGATGCGACAGTGCGATCAGTTCTGACCACTCGCAGTGAAAATGCAACTCGATTTCGAGGCTCACAACTCCATAGTCGAAATAGCGCAGGCGGGCGTCTACTGCTTCGCCCGTTGCCAGATGAAACGAATCCGTGGGCTCGACAATCGGTGTTTGTTCAAAACGCACATAGGAGGGTGCGGGGATGCGAAAGCCTGGAGACCGGAGTGGGGCCTCGGCACCCAACAATCCACGCAACTCCTTCAGGTCGATCTCTTCAGCAAGATCGTAAAGCAGCATCGCACTGATCGAACCACGGCAACTCGGCATCGCGCTACCAGTGTAAGCGCTGGCCACGCAAATAGACCTGCTCCACAGAGAGATCTCGATTGAGAAGCAAAACATCTGCCCGCTTGCCTGCCTCAAGACTGCCTGTCTCAGCGGCAATCCCTGCGCGCTCGGCGGGCGTCAGGCTCGCCATGCGAATCACCTGCGGCAGGCTTGCCGTTGTATTTGCCGCCATATGACGAACCATGTGGTCCATACCTTTCACTGAGCTTGCCAATCCCTGCCCGGCGACAAAACCCACCTTGCCATCGCTCTCAAACCAGCTGCCTGTCTCTTCCGGACCAAAACGATAGCGCCCTGCGGGAAGATCAAGCGCTCTATTTGCATCCGTCACCAGACACAATCGTTCGACACCCTTCATCTGAAATGCAAACTCCAGCAACTCTGGCGACAGATGACATCCGTCAGAAATCACCTCTGTACTCATCTCCAGCTGCGCAAGTACAAACTGTTCCATGCTGGCCTGCATCGGCGTCCCGTAGCGCGTTCGCAGGGATGCAACAGAACTCATCGCACACCAGAAGTGGTCCACATGCCGCATGCCCGCAGCATAGGCTCGCGCCATCTCCGTCCAGGTCGCGTTTGAATGTCCGCAGGTCAACAGGCAGCCCCGGTCCGCAGCCGCTCGATAGAAAGCTTCCGCACCATCGAGCTCGGCCGCGCAAGTCGCAATCCGGATCACGCCCATGTCAAGAAATTGCAGATACTCGGCGGGATCTGGATCTCGACGGCCATCCACCGAATGACACCCAACCTTGTCTTCGGCAAAGTAAGGCCCGTAGTAATGCACGCCCGCAATCTGCGCACCGTCAGAAGTTTGCCAGTTATCACGTACTTCCCGGCAAGCCAACAGCATCCGCTCCAGTTCATGCGTTGTGCCTGTAGTCGTCGTCGGAAAAATCGTTGTTGTGCCATGACGGGCGTGCGCACGATTGGCAACACGCACGGCCTCGGCGCTGCCATCCATGTAATCAGCGCCCGCTCCTCCGTGGACGTGCAGATCAATATAACCAGGGGAAACGTAGGTGCCTTCGATAATTGCAACGCCCGGCGGTGCTTCGTCTACGACAGCTTCGATCCGCCCCTCCGAGCACACTAGATAGGCATCCGGCAAACTGCGATCCGGGAGTATGAGCTCGCCGTGGAAGCAAAGTTTATGAACGGTCACAATGCTATTCTGATCGATGGAGAGCCTACTTTCATGCATCAGCTTCTTTGTTTCTCAGCATTCTTTTCTTTCGTAGCCTTTGCTGCGCCGGAGATCACCTACTACAAAGATGTAATGCCAATCATGCAGAATCGCTGCCAGGAATGCCACCGGACTGGTGAAGCTGCGCCGATGTCTCTCATGACTTACAAGGAAGTGCGCCCCTTTGCGAAGGCTATCGAGCACGCAGTCGCCACAAAGAAGATGCCGCCCTGGCACGCCGATCCGCACTTCGGGAAGTTTGCAAACGATCGCTCGTTGAACGAGAAGGAAGTGAACACGTTTTCCGCCTGGGTTAAGGGTGGGGCCAAAGAGGGCAAGGCGAGCGACGCTCCAGCAGCTCGGGAGTTTGCCAGCGGCTGGACCATCGGAAAACCGGACGTAGTGATCGACATGCCTGTCGATTACAAGGTGCCCGCAAGCGGAACAATTGACTACACCTACTTCATCGTGCCCACCGGCTTTACAGAGGACAAATGGGTTGAGAAAATCGAAGTCCGACCAGGTGCCTCTAGCGTTGTGCATCACGTCGTTCTGATCAGTCGGGCACCCGGATCCAAGTATCTTGCGGAAGTCCCCAAAGGGGTAGCTCATGTTGCCAAAGGCAATGGCAGCACCAGCGCAGGCAGTACTCGCAAGCCAGACACTGGAATCGGCTCGTTCATCGGATTGGGCGGAGGCGATTACGAGATGGTGTCCGTATATGTTCCCGGTGGCGTTGCTTATGAAACCAAGCCCGGCCAGGCTCGTCTGATTCCAGCAGGCAGCGACCTGATTTTCCAGATGCACTATACAGCCAACGGCAAGGAGACGATCGACCGCAGCCGTGTGGGCATGGTGTTTGCCAGGCAAGCCCCGACAGAGCGCGTAGTGAATACCTTTATTGCCAACCTCAACCTGGAGATTCCTCCTGGCGCCGGAAATTTCCGCGTCGATGCCAATGTGAAAGTTCATCAGGACGTCGTGCTGCAATCCCTCTTCCCCCATATGCACTTGCGCGGCAAGGCCTTCGAGTATGTTGCAAAATACCCCAGCGGAGAAACGGAAACGCTGCTCAAAGTGCCGGCTTACGATTTCAACTGGCAGTTGACTTACCAGCTTGCGAAACCGCTGCTCTTACCCAAAGGTACAGAGCTTAGGGCTACCGCCTGGTATGACAATTCGCCGAACAACAAATACAATCCTGATCCGAAGTCACAGGTGCATTGGGGCGACCAGAGCTGGGAAGAGATGCTGGCAGGATTTGTCGATTTTGTGATTCCAGTGAACGCCAGCCCACGCGACATCGCTTTTCCGAAAAAGACTGCTACCCCTGCTCCCTCAACAGGGCCTGCCCGTTAGATCTCACTTGAGGGACGCCATCCGGTTGCCCAGGAACTTCGGGCATCGATAAGCGTGCGGGTTCAGTTCTTTTTCTGGGCTACGGGAGGGGTGGGCAGTGCTTCCACAGCGACCTCTGAGAAGATGACGGTATCCGATTTGTCGGCCTGATGGGAACAAACCGCGAGCCCGACGAGGACCGGACCTTGGAACGCAACTTCCGTATGGGCAATTTCCTTGGCCGGGGACCCTTCTTTGCCGATGAACATGAAAATCCGTATGCCGGTTCTGACCAGTTTTATGTTGTAGGTCGCGGGGCCATCAAACGGAATATCAAAGTTATTGGTGTCTTCGTTTTGCCTGCTTCTCCACTGCAATCCAGGCATTCCGTTCCCGTGGATTACGACGTCAGCATAAGTGGCATCGCTCGCCAGAGACTGGCGGACCATGATGCCTGCCTTGCGATGTGCGTTGCCTTGGCCGAGGAATTTCACCGTAGCTATGACTGCGAAATTGCCGGTCATCTCGCGCCAGACAAATTGAAACTCGTCTTTCTTATCCCACACATTGGTTCCGGCTCCGGTGATGCGATATTGGCCCTTTGCGGGATCGAACGAAGCAGAGCCATTCAAAACTGGTCCGCCAACGTCGCCGGAATTGGTGAAGAGCCCCAGGGTTTCGACTGCCGCAGTCTGAGCAAGAGACAGGCCGGATAGCAGGCAGACGGTCAATAAATAACGCATGATACTTTTCCTTTGTTACTTCAATTCTTCTACTGTCACATCCGAAAATTGAACAGTATTGACCGCTTCACGGCTGTGCGAACTCACGCCGAGTCCCACAAGCACGGGGCTGCCGAGTCTGTTCATGGTGTGCCCTAACTCGCGCAGCGGCGCGCCGTCTTTGCCAACCCAGACATGAATGGTGTTGCCTTGCCGGACCAACTTCAGCTTCCAGATACCCGGGCCTTCCAACGGAAAATCTACTGTGTTGGTGCTGTCGGCCTTGGCATTGCGGAACTGGACAGCGGGCGTGCCGTCGCCATGGATTGCCAGGTGGACGAAGGGCGAATCGGTGTCGAGATTTTTGCGAAGCATGATGACCGCCTTGCGGTGAGCGATGCCGTCGGTTAGGAACCTGGTGGTCGCCGTCACAGAGAAGTTGCCGGACATCTCTTTCCAGAGGAAGTGGAATTGATCTGCCTTGCCCCAGATGTCCGCGCCGGAACCGCTGATTTTGTACTGACCGTTCGAGGAGTCAAATTCCGCAGAGCCCTTGAGAGGAGGAGCGCCGACGTCATAAGACTTTGTGAAGGCCCCGAGTTTGTCATTCTGTGCGAATGAAATGGAGGATACCAGCAGGCCAAGCAGCAAGTGTCTATGCATGCCAAGCATTCTATCGCGGCATTTGTGCCGGGCACCGCGTGCTCGGGCTGAGGCGAGAGCCAGGACTCGGATTCGCTGACAAGATGGGGAGAGTTGCGCTGAGTCGATTGCTTTGGCTTGAAATCGTCAGCCTTTCGGAGCCTGGAGCCAATCCAGTCTGCCGATTGTTGCAAATGGGTCAGAAGGGGGCCAAAGTCTTTTTCTTATTCAGGCCAACTCTCGGTTTGTCTACGGTCTCCACCAGGTAGTCGACGGCGATCTTGAGATACATCTCGGCCAGTACTTCATCCCGTTTGAAAAGTGCCTGGTATTGCCTGCGTAATTCGAGACGGTCCACTTTTGCAATCGGCCCATTCCACCCGCGCTTGCCAGCGCGAAGATAGGAGCGAACTGCTCCCATCACGGCAGCCTCAACGGCACTCTCTGCAATTTTTGCGTGCAGGCCCGCCGCTCGCATCGCATCTACTGCCGCTGCAATCATCGGGAAGGTCATTCCCGCCGCAAAGGTAAGCCCGGCATCATAAACAGAACGCATTCCCTCGTTCATGGCTAATACCCTGGCACTGCCCTCTGCTTCGACCAGCCTTCGCAATCGCTGCAACACAACCTTTTCACCGTCAAACAGAAAACGATTGCCCCCAAACCCATCCATTTCGATCAGCGACCCGGTGTGAGCCCCCATCTCACGCAACAACTTCAACGCACCGCTCCCCATTGCGCTCGCACAGAGCACGAAGCTCGAATTTGTCCACGCTGTTCCACAGGATGCAATCTCTTCGAGCCATGAAGTCAACTGTGAATCCGGCACACAGATAAGAATCAGCTCGCACTTCTTCAGTTCGTCATAGGAGTCGCTAGCGGTTCCTGCTTTAATCAGCTTCGCCACGCGACTCGCATTCCGCAGCGAGAGCCCTTTCAGTGGGCCGAGATTTTTGCGTAACCCGGGCAGCCGGGATACCCAGGACCGGCTAACCGGTCCTTCAGCGATCAGCGCCGTCCGCGGTGCTTTGGGCATCGATGAACTTACTCCTCAATGCTTTGAGTCGATCCCGCAATTGGGCAGCTTTTTCGAATTCGAAGTTTTTAGCGGCGGCGCGCATTTTCTGTTCGAGTTCGACAAGATACTTCTCGCGCTGGTCAGCATTGAGAATATCCACTTCATCCGGCTGCTCTTCTTCAAGCGGGATTGTTACATAATCCGCCTCGGCCAAATGCACAAGGTTCATGTCGATGGGCTTGATGATCGACTGCGGAATTATGCCATTCCGCTCATTGTAATCTGTCTGAATCTCCCTGCGGCGATTCGTTTCGTCGATCGCACGCTTCATCGAATCAGTCATTACGTCGGCATACAGAATCGCCCGGCCATTCAAATGCCGTGCCGCACGCCCGATGGTCTGGATCAAAGCGCCGGTCGAACGAAGAAATCCTTCTTTGTCCGCATCGAGAATTGCGACCAATGAGACCTCAGGGAGATCCAGGCCTTCGCGCAGCAGGTTCACACCGATCAGGCAATCGAAGATGCCCTTGCGCAGGTCGCGCAAGATTTTCACGCGGTCGAGAGTTGTAACTTCCGAGTGCAGATACTCGCACTTGACCCCAGCTTCTTTGTAATACTCGGCGAGGTCTTCTGACATGCGCTTCGTTAATGTTGTGATCAGCACACGCTCATTGAGATCAGCGCGCAGGCGAATCTCTTTCAGCAAATCATCCACCTGTCCTTTGATGGGGCGAATTTCCAGTTGTGGATCGACAAGCCCCGTCGGCCGGATGATCTGTTCGACGATGACGCCACCACTCTTGGTCAATTCATAGGGGCCCGGAGTTGCCGAAACATAGATCGCCTGGTGAATGCGATTCTCAAACTCTTCAAAGGTGAGCGGCCGGTTGTCGAGTGCGCTCGGCATCCGGAAGCCGTACTTGACAAGGTTCTCCTTGCGCGAACGGTCTCCGCCCCACATTCCCGTAACCTGAGGGATTGTGACGTGAGATTCATCCACAAACAAAATCGCATCCGCTGGCAAATAGTCGAGCAGAGTGGGCGGTGCCTCGCCTGGAAGGCGCCCTGTAAAATGACGTGAGTAATTCTCGATCCCGTGGCAGTAGCCGATTGTTTTCACCATCTCGAGATCAAACTTCGTGCGCTGCCAAATGCGTTGTGCCTCAATCAGCTTGCCCTGGCTTTCGAGCTCGGCGTGCCAACTCACGAGTTCCTGCTCGATCGTAATAATTGCCTGCTCTTTGTTTACCGGCGTCAACACATAATGGCTCTTCGGATAGATTGGCAAACGCTGGTAGGTCTGCTTTACCGTGCCAAGCAAGGGGTCGATCTGCGACAACCCTTCAATCTCATCACCCCACATCTCGATACGAAACGCATTGTCGTCATAAGTCGGAAAGACTTCAATCACATCCCCGCGAACGCGGAAAGTGCCGCGTGTAAAATCGAGGTCATTGCGCTGGTAGAGGATCTCAACCAGCTTCGAGATGATGTCGGCCCGTTTGATCGTCTGGCCCTTCTCGAGCATCAGCAACATACCGTAATATGCCTCAGGGGAACCAAGGCCATAAATGCAGCTCACACTCGAAATGATGATGACGTCGCGTCGCTCAAAAAGGGACCGGGTGGCCGACAAGCGCAGCTTGTCTAGCTCGTCGTTGGTCGTTGCCTCTTTTGAGATGTATGTATCGCTGTTCGGAATGTAAGCTTCAGGCTGGTAGTAGTCGTAATAGCTGACAAAGTACTCTACGGCGTTCTGCGGGAAAAACTGCCGGAATTCCTGGTACAACTGCGCGGCGAGCGTCTTGTTGTGCGCCATGATCAGAGCCGGGCGATTCGTATGCTCGATGATCTTGGCCATCGTGAAAGTCTTGCCCGAACCGGTCACGCCGAGCAGGGTCTGGTAAGGCTCATTTTCGGCAAGGCCACGAACCAGTTCGGCGATGGCTGTCTCTTGATCGCCACGCGGGCGGTAATCTCCCGCGAGTTGGAATGCCATTGAAGTCTAGAGAACTCCCTGATCTTTGAGAATCGCCCGGTCCTTCGCCTCGCGAGTTGCCTGGCGGCGAGGCCCATCGGCGATGGTCTGCGCTTTCTGGTTCACCACCCGGGCAGCGGGATTTCGCTTCTTGGGCGCTTTGACAATAATGACGGTCGTTGGCTTCTTGCTCTTCATGAGATAACACCCTCTTTCTTTAGTCTCTCCATCTCGGCATTGTAGGCGCAACCGAGAAGAGCGATCAGACTGAGCAGGTACATCCAGACAAGCAGCGCAATCGCTGCGCCAATACTGCCGTACATGATGTTGTAGGTCGCAATGTTGCGCACATACCAGCCAAAACCGAGAGTTGCAAGACTCCACAACGTGGTGGCCAGCAGGGCACCCGGCCATACTCGTTTCCACCTTTTCGGCGTGCTAGGCGCAAAGCGGTATAGCCAGCTGGTGGCGGTGACCAGCGTTGAGATCGCGATCACATTTGAGACTACCCGGCCCAAGAAGCCGATCACTCCGTCGAGGCCGGCTTCATGCCCCATCACGCCAAACCAGGAGAGCACCGTCGATTCGATCTTTCCGCTAAAGACAAGCAGGAGTGAAGCAAAAATCGTTGGCAAAAGCGTAGAGAAGACCAACAGAATTGCGATCCAGCGTTGGCGCCAGAAGCCTCGCGTATTGGGGCAGCGATAGGCAGCCTGAAAGCCCGTCATCAAGCTCACGATGACATCGGATGCCGACCAGATCGAGAGTACGGCAGCGCCAGCAATCAGCCAGTTGGGTCGGGCGCCACGGAGAGTGAAGGCATACTGCACCACGTCCTCAGTACCCGGCGGCACCACCTCAAACAGGAACTTCGCGATGGCCTGCGATACCAGCTCTGCATTCGCCTGCACGAGGATCGTCGCGAGCGTGGTCAACACTGGAAAGAAGCTGAGCAGTGCGGAGAAGGCCGCGCCTTTGGCGATGTCGATCAACCCGTCGCGATATGCGCAGATGAAGGTGGCACGAAGGATAATCCAGAAGCGATGGATCAGTCGCATGGAGAATGACGTTCCAGAAATTCTTCGATTCCGCCACCAAAAGCTGCTGCAATCGGCGCAAGCGATTCGGTAGTCCAGCGCTTCTGCCAAGCCCAGTTTGTTGAGCAGGTCAGGAAGGCTTCAAGACTTGGACACTCCTCTTCGCGCTTGGCCCATTCGATGCGTTCCGCAATCGTCTTTGGCCGTTTCGTCGGCACTGCAAAAGGAGTGCTGCGTGTCGGGTGTACTTGATCGAGCCCATCGTCTGGAGCGATCTTTCGCACCACCAGATCGCCGGCCTCTTCAGCCATTGAGCGATAGGTTGTGTACTTGCCGCCAGTAATCTCAAGAACGCCATCGGGGCGAAACCCGATCTGATGTTCCCGGCTGGTCGAACTCGCACTCTTGCCCGCTGCGGTGAGCAGTGGCCGTAACGAACTGAAGGTGCCGATGAGCGGCAGTTCTGAACTGTGCGGGAATAGCAGTTCGGCAATCGCACGCAGATATTCGGTCTCGCTCCAGGAAATATCGACTTTATCCGGAGTCCCGCCATGATCGATATCCGTTGTGCCGATCAGGGTCACCGGCTCGAGCTCTCCCCAGGGAATGAAAAATATGACCCGTCCATCGGTGTGAAAATGCGCGAGCGCATGATTGCCCTCAAACAGTTTTGGGAGCACGATGTGCGAACCGCGCACAAGCCGCATCTGGTCGCCGCCGATCCACGGTCCTCGAGCATCGATGACACAACCGGCTTTTACGCGGATGCCGTTGTCAAGCTCTACGCTATCGGCTGTCATCCTCCTGACACCGCGCCCGGGGATGCACACTGCGCCATAGTGCCGCGCATCGCGCATGTTGTCGATCACTAGCGCCGCCGAATCACTTGCGGCATCCCAATAGGCGAGCCGACCGCCGAAATAAGTGCTCTTGCCAATGCGGTTCTTACCCGCCAGCAAGTCGTATAGGGCGATGCCCACACCGTAGAATATGCGATCGAGCGGCCCTTCTGCCGTCAGTTCAAAACGCAGGGGGCGGACTGTGTCCGGCGCCATCTTCAGAAGGGTCGCCCGCTCGCGCAGTGCTTCGCGGACCAGCCCGAAGTCGAAGTACTTGAGATAGCGCAATCCACCGTGGATCAGATGCGAATTTTTACCGCTGGTGCCAGCGCCCCAAAACGTTTTTTCGAGCAGCAGAATGCGTAGTGGATGATTGGCGGAATGGGCGCGCAGCGCCAGATCGCGGGCGAGTCCGGTGCCATTGATGCCGCCACCTACGATGACGGCATCGAAGTGCTGCCCTGCCAGCTCCTCGATCGAATGCATAGGGTTATGCTACCAATCCAGGCGAGCAGGCTGATCAGCCCAAACACCTTTTGTTGTGTCGTACCTTCATAGCGGACTTCAATCACGCTTGCAATGGCTGGCCTTGGCAACAGTTGCATCAGGCCGAGTTCATTGCGCTTTAGCTCGATCGGAGCCGCATCCTGAGTCGCCTTCCAGCCTGGATCCCAATTCATCGAAAAGCTGATTTCACGCCCTTGCGGTATCGTCCCGCGGATCTGCCACAGGCTGGGGTTCAACTCCTGAACCGATAGTTGTGGTCTTGTCGGATCTGTCATTGCCGCGTAGAAGCGCGGTAGGGCTTCCTTCCAGCGATCCTTTGGCAACTCCTCGGGAGAAATCAGATGTGCATAAGAGCGGAATGGCAACTTGTGTATGCGGTCGTGAGCAGTTGGCGCGAAGACTACAGGACCCAACGCTTCAAACTTGGCAGGTGTCTTGATGTCTTTGTAATACTCTTCGCTTTCAATATCGTGAACGACTGCGTACTCGGCTCCAATGGCGGTCAATTCGCGGAGGGCATCGATTGCTGCTTCACCAGGTTTCGAAGCCTCATCAGTTCTCACCTGATAGTAGTGATCTACAGCAATGCGATTGCGTAATCCGCTTTCAAAGGTGCCTCCCACCTGGTGCAGCGGGAACCAGGCATTCAGCCGGAATCGCAGTGCGCCGGTCGCAAAAATGCGGCCAGACGGATGCTGGTCTGAAAGCCATTTGGCAAGGCGAAATTCGAGGGTCTGTTCGTTGTCTTCGACGCCCCAATTAGCAGCAGTTCGGGTAAAGCTGGCGCGGGCCTGTGCGGCTCCCGCAAGGAGCAAGGCAGCAAGCGCCAAGCCAACGCAGAATCTGTCTACGCGTTCGCGAGACTGCCAGCCAAACCAGCACCAGGAGAAGATCGCGAGCATCAGAAACAACTCCAGTTCCAGGGCATAACGGCGACTTTCCGGCACAGTATCGGCGTTCAGCCAATAGAAGCCGCCAACAATCCACAAGAAGGCAACGGTAGAAACAGTTGCGTAGCTAACCACCCAGGGCAGACGAAAAAAGCGCAACGCAAGCGATAGCGACAATACAAGCAGCAGCAGCCCTCCGTAAAGTTGCCAGTGTGATTGCTCAACCTGATAACCAAAAGAGTCTTTAGGCCAGTTGAAGAGAGTTGTCCAGACATATTCTGGCGTGAGCCAGAAGGCGGCAAGAAGGTAGCCCAACAAGCCTGCCCGAATGAGGCGCGGCACATGAGCGAAATCTGTTGCCAACATCCAGAGGATCGACATAGTGAGCGCAAAGGCACAGAGCCAGTTCGTCATCGGGGCTAAGGCCAAGCCGATTGCGAGGATGAATAGAGACCAGAAATCCTTGCGGGAAAGGGCCCATCGCAATGCCACTAGAACGAGAGGGAAAATTGTAAGTCCCGCCACGTGTGGAGCCTCGCCGTACTTCAAAAGCACGAGTAAGCGCCAAGGCAGATAATAGGTGCCGCGATCGGCGTCTACACGTTCAAAAATCCCATAGATCGGCGAGGCGAATGAATATGCGAAGCCAAGGGCGAGAGCCCAGAACAGGCTGCGGGTGAAATAGAAGAAGGCAAACGCGAGAGTCACAGGGCCAAGACAGGCGAAGAGCGCCACCACCATGCGGTAGGAACGAAAACTGTCCATGCCGCTAACCCAGTGCAATGCGCTGGCAAGATACGGAAGCAAGGGGGGATAAGTGAACTGGGTTGGTTGTCCGGCATATTGCTGCGGATTCCAACCCCACGGGTTTGGATGTTCGGAGACGAATCGGGTGATACCTGCATAGCCTGCGGCGATCGAGCCTTTGTAAGGCTTTTGTTGAGGATCGAATAGGGGCGCGTAGAGCCAGAGGTTCAGCACGAATAGCAGAACCAGGCCGGCGACGAGGATCAGGCGCGTGCGCGTTGTTTCCAAAGTATCCATCCTGAGGCAAGGATTGTTAGAACGAAGAGAATCTCGCCAACTGTCTTTTCGAGTGGCTTGTCGAAGATCAGCCGAATGCTGCTTACGCCGACAGGCGTATCGATCCTTACAAAGCCGAGTTGATCTTGTGTAACGGGCAGGCGGCCAAGATTCGACTCTGCTCTCCAATTTGAGTCGTAGCTTGTCTGGAGGATAACAGTTTGATTGGAAAGCGTTGAGCCCTCAAAATCAAGCTCGTCGGTGCCGCGCCAATGGGTGCGGGTTGGGGCCTCTGGACCATTTTCATAAACGGCAACGTAACGCTCAAGCCCCTCCAGATCGGTCTGGTCTTTGATTTTTGGCAAGGCATTCAGTGCGTCGCGATCCACGATGCGGGCCATCGAACGGTAACGCCGGGGCACTTCGTAAATGTGGTTGTCGCGCTCAAATTCGTGTAGTTGCTTGAGGACACCATCAAACTTTTTCGGGTACAGAAAGTCTTTGTACCATTCATCCGATTTCGGCCCATGCACCGCAACCAGATCGACGCCCATCACTTGCAGCCAGGCTACCGCCAGCTTTGGGTCGGGGCCCATAACGATCTCCCATTGCGAAGGCATCACCATTGTGTTTTGCAGGCCCTGTTCAGAGCTGCCTCCGAGCTGATAGAGATCGTGCCAGGTGTTGTACCAGAAGCGCACGGCTCCAGTAACGTAGGCGCGCGACTGAGGATAGTTTTGCGCAATCCAGTCCGGCGTACGCCAGTAAACGGTGCTCTTGTAGTCTGTCCCAAGAGGAAAAATCGCGCGGTGGTGGCGGATGTAATTGAAGTGAAGCGCAACCAGCAGCACGATGGTAGTCACTACAGCGCCACGGCCGAAGAGTCCCTTGCGCCAGAGGGTGAGCAGTGCGAGCACGAGCACCCAGATCCAGATCAGGTCCAGCTCTGGTGCCAGCCGCATTGGTTCACCAAGCACGCGGAAATCGAGCCAATAGTTGCCGACCGTGTTGAGGGTGAAGAACAAGGTCGAACCAGCAATGAACAGGGGCCAGGCCAGATCGGAGCGATTTTGAAAACGGCGATTCGAGTAGGAAAGAAAGGCAATCAATGTAATCAGCCCTACCCAGTTGCTCCATAAATTCGGTTTTGCGGAAACGAATTGCATGTTTCGCAAAGTGATCTGCAGGTAGCTCGGAGTGAGCCAGAAGGCGCTCAGGCAGAACGCGATCAGTGGGATAGGCAGGGCGTAGCGCAATGCAAAGCTTTGTTTGCTTGTGACCCAAAGAGCCCAAAGCAGTAGTGGGAAAAATATTGCCAGTGCGGTTGCGCCATAGAAATTATTTGCCACCACAACGGCAGCGGCAAAGCCTGCTGCTACGGACCAACGGTAGTCCTTCTTTTGTAGGGCGAGCCAAGTGAAGGCGAGCACAAAGGGGATCCAGGCAAAAGAAGTCATGTGCGGGCCCTCACCGTAGCGGACCAGCACATTCAATCTTGTCGGACCTGTTCGAAACATGTCTTTGGCGGCTTCTGGCAGCACCAGATAGGTAGGGGCGATGATTGCTGCGGCTAGAGCAGTAGCGATGGCGGCCCAACGATTCGCGAAGCCGAGCCGTGCAAATAAATAGACACCAGCAATGCCAAAGCAGTAAAAGAACGCAACATAGATGTGATATGCCCTGGCAGCATCCACATTTCCGAACTTCGCTATGGCTGCTGTGCCGTATCGGAGGGCTGGTGGATAGATGTAATCAAATCGAGTGCCGACATACCAGAACGGCTGCCAGAGGGGCCTGGGCCAGTGGTCTTTCAACATGCGTGCATCGGCGATGAAGGTGGATTCGATCGAGGCCCAGTTGTCGATGTAGTTCAGTTTCCACAAGGGCCGGATGAGTATGGCCGTGAAAAGGAAGAGCAGCAGAAAATCGAGAATCCAGCTGCGGCGTCCGCGGAACATGGCTTAGCGGGTGGCCGTCGCTGCGCGGCTGTAGCGGCGCTGCAGGGAAATAAATTGGCGCTGCTTCATCAGGCCGCTGCGGTGTATGAGCAGTCGGAAGAGCAACCAGAGGATCGAGAGTCCATAGATCGAACTCTGGATAAAGCTTGCACTCGAAGCCTGCGGAAAGTAACGTGTTGGCACAGGGACTTCCGCCACGCGTGAACCCACTTCGACAAACTGAGCCATGATCTCCTGATCGAAGATGAAGTTGTCGGAATTCATTTCGACATTGACAGCTTCGAGTGCCTCTCGTGTGTAGGCGCGATAACCGGTATGGTATTCGGCGAGAGTGAGTCCGAAGACTGTGTTCTCTGCCCCCGTGAGGAAGCGATTCGAAATGAACTTCCACCACGGCATGCCACCGCTCATCGGATCGCCGTTGAGGAGTCTCGAGCCAAGCACCACATCGGCGGTGCCATCCTGTATGGGCTTGATGATCTGCGGCAGCAGGGTTGGGTCGTACTGGTAGTCGGGATGCACCATGACGATGATGCTCGCTCCGGCACGGAGCGCCTCGCGATAGCAGGTCTTCTGGTTCGCACCATATCCATAGTTGCGGTTGTGCACAAAGAGCTCCAGGCCGAGCTCGCGGGCAATGCGAATCGTTTCATCTTTCGAGCCGTCATCGACCACGATGACGAGGTCCACGACATCGTGGGGCAACTCCGTATAGGTCATACGAAGGGTCTTGGCCGCGTTGTACGCGGGCATGACTACTACGACTTTCGCTTCGCTACTGTCAGGAACTGGTAGGCGAACAGGGTCTTCCATACTCGTGCCCAATGGTAACAAAGGACTTCCAGCCATTGAAGGGAGGGAATCGCGAGGCCGACCGGGATTCCTGTGACGGCAGCAACTTCGAAGGTGTATCCGCTGCGGTCAAAGAGAGCTTTCCAGTTGGCCAACATCCAGAAATGGAGGTGGGTGCGGTCAAACAGGCCTTTGTCGTCTTCAGGGAAGTTTCCGAATAGAACCTGGAGGCGAAAATAGAGATTTCCGCTGTTGGGCAGCGAGGAGACGATCATTCCATGCGGTACCAGATGAGGCCGGAGTTGCTCGAGCAGATCCTGCGGGCGGCGCAAGTGTTCGAGCACGTCGCCAATGACGATCACGTCAAAAGGACCGGGCAGCGGAGGAAGCGGCTGTTCGAGATCATGCACGATCGCAGGCGGGTTTTCATCAAAGCCCAGGGGATGTTCGATGCCCGTGACGGCGAAGCCCTTGGCGGCGAGAAGGCCGGAAAGAAAGCCATTGCCACAGCCGACGTCGAGCAATTTCGGGCCTTGAAGCTTGGGGTCAAGTAACCCGAGGAGGAGCATGTGGCTCGAATAGGGAGACTGCTTCAGTGTGTAGACGCTCGGCATAGGCGAAACTAGAAGCATGGCATATCCAGAACAATTTTTGACACCGATGCGCGAAGACCTGACCCGGTTTGGCGTTGAGGAAGCCCGCACACCAGAAGCTGTCGATGAAGCGCTGAAGGCAGATACTGTACTGATGGTCGTGAATTCGATCTGCGGCTGTGCAGCGGGCAAGGCCCGTCCAGCGATTGGGGCAGCACTGCAGAATGTAAAGAAGCCGACGAAGTCGGCGACCGTATTTGCTGGCGGCGACGAAGCAGCGACCGCGCATCTGCGCAACCTGTTGAGCCAGTTCCCGCCTTCGAGCCCTTCCATATTTCTGTTCAAAGATGGCAAGCCGGTCTTCGCTTTGCATCGGCGTGACATCGAGACCAGCGATTCGTTTACGCTTTCGATGCGCCTGAAAGAAGCCTTCGAGCAGCACTGCTAATGTTTGAGCCGATTGCTTTGACGCGCCGGTTGGTGGATATCGAATCCATCACCGGCAATGAGATGCCCGTGTCCATAGAGCTCGAAGGGATTCTTCGGAAACTGGCCGCTCGCTTTGATGGCGTTGTGGAGCGGATTCCAGTGGAGCCGGAGCGGGACAACCTGTTCTGCTACTTCGGACAGCCACTAGTGACGCTCTCAACACACATGGATACTGTGCCGCCTTTTTTTGCATCGCGTGAGGATGACGAGTTCATCTGGGGCCGTGGGACTTGCGATGTCAAAGGGATTATTTCTGCCATGCTTTGCGCCGGAGAAGCGCTGCTGCTTGAAGGGAAGCGGAACTTTGGGTTTCTTTTCGTCGTTGGTGAAGAGCGGAATAGCGTGGGGGCCTATCATGCGGGGCGCAACCCGCGTGGATCGCAATTCATCATCAACGGCGAACCGACCGAGAATCGGCTGGCACTGGGATCGAAGGGTGCGCTACGTATCGAGCTGGTTGCCAAGGGAAAGATGGCGCATTCGGCTTATCCGGAACTGGGCGAGTCAGCAATTGAGAAGCTGCTCGATGCTCTCGAAAGGATTCGCCGGGTTGCACTTCCCCGAAGCGAGATTCTGGGACCGTCGACTATGAACATCGGATTGATCTCAGGCGGCAGGGCACCGAATGTGATCCCGGATGCGGCGAAGGCGGAGCTTCTGATCCGTCTGGTGGACGATGGTGACTCGACCGTTGCGGCGATTCGTGGGGCTTGCGCTGATCTCGTCGAGGTGGTTGAGGTGCTGCGGATTCCAGCAGTTCTGCTGGGTGGAATGGACGGCTTTGATACGATGGTAGCTTCCTATACCACTGACATTCCGGCATTTCAGGGCACCTGGGGACAACCCTACCTCTTCGGCCCTGGCACAATTCACGTCGCACATACGAGCGAGGAACGAATGCCAAAAAAGCAATTGCTGGATGCAGTGGCAATTTATCAAAAAATGGTAAGGACGCTGCTCGAAAGATGTCATCCCGTATTGAAGTAGGTGTACTTGGTGCCACCGGCATGGTGGGCCAGAATTTTGCCAGACTCCTGGCCGATCATCCATGGTTCAAACTGACCTGGGTTGGAGCTTCTGCCCGTTCGGCGGGCAAGAAGTACGGCGAGGCAACGTCATGGCGGCTGGACGGCGTAATGCCAGAAAGCGTTGCGAACCTGACGGTGAGCGAATGCAAGCCGGGCAATGCCCCCAAGCTTGTGTTCTCGTCTATGGACGCCGATGCGGCCACCGAGATCGAACAGGCCTTTGCTGAGGCTGGACACATTGTTGTTTCGAATTCAAAAAACTTCCGCATGGAGAGCGACGTGCCGCTGCTCGTACCGGAAGTGAATGCCGATCACCTTGCGCTCATCCGGGTGCAGCAGGCTCGCCGAGGCTGGAAGGGCGGGATCATCACAAACCCGAACTGCGTGGCTGTGCCGCTTGCAATGGCGCTGGCGCCGTTCAAAAAATACGGCATTACCAAGTTCATTACGACCAGTATGCAGGCGGTGAGTGGCGCGGGTTATCCGGGCGTTGCGTCGATGGACATTCTGGGGAATGTAATTCCTTACATTGGCGGAGAAGAGCCGAAGGTGGAAGAAGAGCCGCTTAAGATCCTTGGCGATCTTCGGGGCGACCATGTGGTGGACCTTAACGCGAAAGTGAGCGCACATTGCAACCGCGTGGCTGTAGTCGACGGGCACACGCTGACGGTGAGCGTCGAATTGACCGAGAAGCCAAGCTTCGAGCAGTTACTCAGCGACATAGAGAATTTTCGGGGCCTGCCGCAGGAGCGAAAGCTACCGAGTGCGCCGCCTGTTCCGCTCGTGTATATGACCGAGAACAACCGGCCGCAACCGCGCCGTGATGGTCCTCGCGATGGTGGGATGACGGTGTTTATGGGCCGCTTGCGACCCTGCTCGATTTTTGACTGGAAGTTTGTCTGCCTCGGGCACAACACGATTCGTGGGGCGGCAGGCGCGGCGGTCTTGAATGCCGAGCTGATGCAGAGCGAGGGATTGCTCTAAGCCCATGATCGTCATGAAATTCGGCGGTACAAGCGTGGAATCGGCCGCCGCGATTGAGAGACTGGCTGGCATTGTGCGCGCCCGGATTGCCGAGCAACCCATTGTCGTGGTTTCTGCGATGGGCAAAACCACGAACCGATTGCTTGAAGCGGCCGATCTGGCCGTGGCAGGCAGGCGCGAAGAGGCCCTTGAAAAAGTGGAGGCGCTTCGGGCTTTTCACCATGCCGAGGGCGATGTTTTTGGTGCGGCCGAATTGATCGAGGAGCATTTTAGAGAACTGACGGAGCTGGTACGCGGCTTGGCAATTCTGGGAGAACTGACACCCCGAAGCGTGGACGCGATCTCGGGCTTTGGAGAAAGGATTTCGAGCCGCATTGTGGCATTGGCTCTTCAGGCAAGGCACGTTGATAGCCGGGCGGTAATCGTGACCGATGAGCGGCACACATTGGCGGTTCCGCTTTATGCCGAGACCAATGTAAGGCTGGCGGCGATTGAATGGGGCGAGATCAGTGTGATGGGCGGATTTATCGGGTCGACACGGGCCGGAGTGACGAGCACGCTGGGCCGCGGCGGCAGTGACTTTACAGCAAGCATTGTAGGCGCGGGTGTTGGTGCGAAACAGATCGAAATCTGGACCGATGTGGATGGCATGCTGACTTGCGACCCGACGGTATTGCCGGGTGGGCGGCGCGTGAAGAGCCTGAGCTTTGCCGAGGCGGCTGAGCTTGCTTACTTTGGAGCAAAGGTGTTGCATCCATCGACCGTCGTGCCAGCGATTGAGAAGAACATTCCGGTATACATTCTGAACTCACGGAGACCAGAGGCAAGCGGGACAAAAATCACGGCTGAGGGCCCGGTGACGAAGAGCGTTGCGAAGTCGATCTCCTGCAAGAAGAGTATTACGCTCGTGAATATTCAATCGACGCGAATGCTGATGGCGCATGGTTTTCTGCGACGGATCTTTGAAGTGTTCGACAGGCACGAGACGTCAGTAGATATGATTGCGACGAGCGAGGTAAGTGTGTCGCTGACGATCGACAACGTGGCGAAGATCGAAACGATTGCCGGAGAGTTGCGGGAATTTTCTGAGGTCGATATCGAGCAGGACAAGTCGATTGTGTGTCTGGTAGGTGACAACTTGCGCTGGCAGCCGGGAGTGGCGCACCGGGTGTTTCGTGCGCTAGACCCGGTGAATGTGCGGATGATCAGTCAGGGCGCAAGCTTGCGCAACCTGAGCGTGGTGGTAGCGCAGAGCGACTTGCGCAATGCGGTGGAACGGCTGCATAAGGAATTCTTTACGGACGTAGACCCGGAGGTATTTGAATGAAGATCGCCATGGTGGGCTACGGCAAGATGGGCAAGATGATTGAAAGCCTTGCACCCGAGTATGGGGGTGAGGTGGCGTTGCGACTGGATGAGTTCAACAATGTCGATCAGGTGATGATGACGCGCGAGCAGTTTGCGGGTATAGACGTGGCGATTGAATTCACGACTCCGCATACGGCAGTGCCGAACATATTGAAGTTGGCTGATTTGGGCGTGCCGACCGTTGTAGGGACGACGGGCTGGCTGGAAGACTTGCCCCGCGTGGAAGCGTATGTGAAGGAGAAGCAGGGCACGCTGGTTTGGAGCCCGAATTTCTCGATTGGCGTAAACCTTTTCTTTGCCGCCGTGAAGCAGCTTTCAGCACGGATGGAAGAGTATCCGGAGTACGGTGCCTACGCCTGGGAGATTCATCATGCGGCAAAGAAAGACGCACCGAGCGGGACGCTCAAGATGGCGGTGAAACAGATGCGGCAGGGTGGCTATACGCGCGAAGTGAGCGAGAGTTCGAACCGCGCTGGAGCGGTGCCGGGAACGCATGAAATTGGTTTTGATACTGCTGCGGATACGATTACATTAAGACACACGGCACGGAGTCGTGAGGGCTTTGCCCGTGGGGCGTTGAAGGCAGCGCAGTGGGTAAAGGGCAAGACGGGCGTTTACGAATTTAGCGAGATTCTGTTTGGATAAGGATATGAGCATGTTCGAAGGCTGTGGCACGGCGCTAATCACGCCATTTCAGAAGAACGGTAGTCTCGACGAGAATACGCTGAAGAAGCTGGTAAGGCGGCAGATTGAAGCCGGCATCCACTTCCTGGTGCCTTGCGGGACGACGGGCGAGAGCCCGACACTGACGCATGCAGAACATCTGCGCGTGGTTGAGATCACGCTCGATGAAGCGAAGGGGCAGGTGCCGGTGCTTGCTGGCGCTGGCGGCTACAACACGGCGGAGGTAATCACGCTCGCGAAAGAGCTGGAAGAGATGGGCGTCGATGGGCTGTTGAGCGTTACGCCTTACTACAATCGACCCACGCAAGAGGGTCTGTATCAGCACTACAAGGCGATTGCGAAAGCGGTCATGATTCCGATTATTCTCTACAGCGTTCAGGGCCGGACGGGCGTGAACATTGAGCCGGGGACGCTGAAGCGCCTGGCGGCGATCAAGAACATTGTGGGAGTGAAGGAAGCTTCTGGAAGCATGGCGCAGGTGGCGCGGGTGATCCAGGAGGTGCCGGAAGATTTTCTGGTTTTGAGTGGCGATGACAGCGTGACGATTCCGCTGATGGCGCTGGGCGGTAAGGGTATTATTTCGGTGGCGGGGAATCAGATTCCCGGTGAGATGGCGAACCTGGCGGAGGCCTGTCTCAATCAGGACTTTGGCACGGCCAGGTCCATTCAGAGGCAGTTTCTACCCTTGATGGAAGTGAACTTCATTGAATCGAATCCGATTCCGGTGAAGGCGATGATGGCGCAGATGGGACTGTGCAAGGAGGTCTGGCGTTTGCCGTTGGTGCCTCCGTCGGACGCAAGTCTAGTGAGAATCAAAGAAGTCATGGCGCAGGTGGGTCTTTAATGCAGCAGGCGATTGAGGCGGCGTTTCAAATTGCGGCGAGTGAATTGGGGGAGGCCGAGCAGCGGCTTTTTCAGCAGTTCAAAGCAGGGCTGAACGAAGGCAAGTATCGGGCGGCGAGCCCGGATGCGAGCGCGGCAACGGGCTGGGTTGTGAATTCCTGGGTGAAGAAGGGAATTCTGCTGGGCTTCCGACTTGGGCAGATTGTGGACATGAGCGTGAACGTGCAGCGCCAGCCATTCTTCGATAAGGCGACTTATCCGGTGAAGACGTTTACGGAGCAGAGTGGAGTGAGGATTGTGCCGGGCGGGTCCAGCATCCGGGATGGCTGTTATGTGGGGCGTGGCGTGACGTGCATGCCACCGATGTACATTAACGCCGGAGCCTATGTGGATGATGGGACGATGGTGGATAGCCATGCACTAGTTGGCAGTTGCGCGCAGATCGGCAAGAACTGCCATCTGTCGGCGGCGGCACAAATTGGTGGAGTGTTGGAACCTGTTGGCGCGATGCCCGTCATTATTGAAGATGAAGTGATGGTGGGCGGCAACTGTGGCGTTTATGAAGGCACAGTGGTGAAGAAGCGGGCTGTTCTTGGTAGCGGCGTGATTCTGAACCGTTCGACGCCGGTTTACGATCTGGTGAATGAGCGTGTGCTGGTGGCGACGGACGATATGCCGCTGGTGATTCCTGAGCACGCCGTGGTGGTACCGGGAGCGCGTCAGGTCTCGAAGGGCATTGGCAAAGAGTGGGGCATCTCACTTTATACGCCGGTGATCGTGAAGTATCGAGACGAAAAGACCGATGGCAAATTGCAGTTGGAAGATCTTTTGAGGTAACGAATGCGTTTTGCATTGTTGATTGTTTTATTTGTGACGACGAGTCTTTTGGCTCAGAATCAGGCGCGCTTTGGTGCGCAGATTCCGCTCGAGATGTCAGCGCTGGGCAATGTTGTGCAGGTGACGACGGACGGTGCGAGCCGGAAGCCGCACTGGTCTGTGGACGGCAAGAAGCTGATGATTATTTCGAGTGAGGGGAGCAAGTGCCCGCAAGCGTATTGGATGGATCCGCTGACGAAAGAGCGTAAGCTGGCTTCGTCCGGCAAGGGGAGCGTGCGGTCTGCAGTTCCGCTTGTGAAGAGCAAGAGCTGGGTGTACGATTCGACGCAAGATGCAGGGGATGCTTGTGCGCCGACGATGTTGGGTAGTGTGCCAGCGGCATTCAATATTTTTTTGAGCAACGAGAAGGGCAAAGTGCAGCGGCTTTCGAGTGCAGATGGATATGACGCTGATATTGATGTGAGCACGTCGGAGAAGCTAATCGTTTATACGAGCCAGGCGAGCGGGGATATTGAAGTGTGGACGATGGAATGGGACGGGATGAACAAGAAGCAGTTGACGCATACGGTTGGGTATGACGGGGATCCGAATGTGTCGAATGATGGCCGGCGGATTGTGTTCCGGAGCAGCCGGACAAGGACGCTGGAAGCACAGAAGCTGGTGAAGGAAGAGCTTGCGTTTGGAAGGGCGCAAATGGCGCCAAGCGAAATTTATGTGATGAATCTTAAGGGCGGCGACGAGAAGCAGATTACGAGTTTTGGTTGCACCCTGTTGCATCCGGCCTGGACGCCGGATAATCGGAGAATTGTATTTTCGTCCAATCTACCGAGTTGTGTCGGGGACAAGTTTGAATTGTTTATGGTGAACCTGGACGGGTCGGAACTAGTGCAACTGACGAAGGGGAGCAAGTTTGTCGGGGAGGCGAGCTTTTCGCCTGATGGCAAGACGGTTGCGTATACAAAGGATGGCAATATTTATAAGGCCGACTGGCTGGCGACGGCACCGCCGCCGGACACGCTTTCACCGCTTTCAAAGCCGTAGGGGGGATTCGCAAGACTCGAAATTGGTTTCGTTCCTGCTTTTTTCAGGATGATGTCGCGCAGCCCATCCACTTCAAACGATTTAGCAAGAATTGAAATTGGTTTCGTTCCTGCTTTTTCAGGTGAGTCTGGATTGCGTTCTCCAAACGCAGATGGGCTGCGGGCGCAGTTGTGGCGTCAGCAGCGAGGGAGGGATTCAGTTGTCCAAGAACTTGAGGATAGGGCTTTCGCCCGCTCCTCGATCTATTATCCGGCGTGGCAACCTAATTTTTGGAGTGCGCGGAGAGGCTATGAGTAGGATTCGGAAGGACTTAACGAAGGCTAAAATTTCTGTGAATGACTTCCATGAGCACGTACAAGACCTTAGCTCACAACCCAGGATGAAAATGGAAAGGTGGAAGATGGTAGAGGAAGGCGGATAAGAGATCGGTTTTGTTCTGGATCAGTCAAGGCCGTTGTGAATGTGATCGGGGCGATGAGGTTGGCACAACCGAATGGGACAGCGGCGCAAGGACAAGAGCCCGCGAAGGAATATCGTATCCGCATTGAATCGCCCAAGCCGCCGGCAGAGGAGGAAGAAAGCCCGTCGTATATGAGTCGTATAGGAGCGGTGCTGTGGGCTGGATGTACACAAGGCAACCATCAGCGCCTGCGTGTTGGTGTTCCAGAATGGCGAGAACGAAGTGCGTCATCGTCAGTTTGCAACCCACGTTGCGGATTTGATTCGGCTCCGAGTATGGCTGAAGTCGCAGAAGGTGACCCAGGTGGCAATGGAATCGACTGGAGTCTACTGGAAGCCGGTTTGGAATGAGTTGCACCGGCACTTGGGGCTGCTCGTGGTGAACCCCTTGTGGGTGAAGCAACGGCGCGGACACAAGACAGACAAGGCGGATGCCGAGTTTATCGCCGAGCAGTTGCAAACGGATTCGTTGCGCTCGAGCTTCATCGCTGAGGTAGAGCAGCGAGAGTTGCGGGATTTGACGCGGCGGCGGGAGAACCTGATGCAGGACCGCAACCGGCTGGCCAACGAGATCCACCGTGTGCTTGAGGACGCCAATATCAAGTTCAGTTGCGTGGCAACAGATATATTGGGTGGCACGGGACAGGCGATTTTGCGGGCGATCGTCAAAGGACACACGGATCCTGCTTGGCTGGCGGATTACGCCAAGACGAGATTGCGGAGCAAGAAGAAGGATCTGGAGTTGGTGTTGCGTGGGCACATCACCGATCACCACCGTTGGATGTTGACCCATCTGCTGGAAGAGCTGGACTTCAAGGATGGGTTGCTGGATCGATTGGAAGAGAAGATCCAGAAACGAGTCGAGCCGGATGCCGAAACAATCGCTTTGCTGGAAACGATACCCGGAGTAGGAACGCGGGCGGCGGGGACGATTCTGAGTGAGATCGGCAATAACGTAGAGGTCTTTGGATCGGCGGGGCAACTGGCGAGTTGGGCGGGCTTGGCACCAGGTAACTATCAGAGTGCGGGGCAAC
>JANXLY010000220.1 GCA_025354885.1 Acidobacteriota bacterium
AGGGGGTCATAGGATAAAGCTCCTGTTGTTGAAGTCGGCCGCTTGCAGCAGCCGTCTTCAATTTGACCCTTACTTCTCGCCGGAGTCACGCAACTGTTCCGCGCGCTGATGGCGCGCCTGCCGCTACGCGGCTTAGTTCAACACTGTATTGACTTATGGATGGTTCAACATCAAATCGTGTTTATTGAACGGAATGCAGTGCATCGGAGTAGCGAATCGGAAGCATTTGTCCGGACCTGGAGAGGAAAGTAGACGCTTGTTCATTTCAGGCGAGTTCATCGGCGAGGCCGAATTCTTCACGAATCGAATCATGTTGGCGGCGGAGTTCTGTCATCAAGAGGCCAAACGCCGGATTGGTCTTCAAGGACTGGAGATTGGGGTCCATCGTGAATATGCGGTAGTTTGGCAGGCCGAGGTCGGCGCAACGCTGCAACTCGGCTAAGGCCTTCTCTGGTCTGCCGGCGAGGGCGTAGGCTCCGGCACAGTAGTGCCAAGTGTGATGTGAATGCGTAAGGCTTCTGGTGCTGAGGGCAGCCTCATCTGCCAAAGCCTCAGCGCGAGCAAAGTTACCTTCGAGGGCAGCGAAGATGGCCTCCAAGCCAGTGACAAAAGACTCGTTGGGAACAATCTGGTGCGACTTGTCGAGCGCTTGCCGGGCTTCGGCAAGGCGTCCGGTCCACAGAAGGGGCACCGGGGCGCCTAAGTGAACCAAGACGTGATTCGGTTCCAGGCTGAGTCCGCTGGAGAGGTAATCGATCGCCTGCTGAAAATGACCTCGCTGCATGGCGATGTTCCCCAAGTGCATCAGCGGAAGGGCAAGCGCTGGATTGGCCAGTTGTAACTCTTGGGCGTCTTCGGTGGCGGCATCGAGAAAACCGAGATGCCAGAGCACCGCTGAGCGCTGGTGGCGAGCAGTTTGGCGAAGCGGGTTGATTTTTAGGGCGGCGTTGAGTGCCCGCAGTGCTGCGCGATTCTTGAACTTGCGCGAGGGCGACCATAAAATAATGCCGCGGGCGCAAAGCGCGTCGCATTGCACCGGGTCCAGTTCGAGGGTCGTTGTGATGGCTTGTTCGCCGAGGGCGAACCACTTCAGATCCGGGTCGAGATGGCTTCCCATCTGTGCGTAAGCCTGGGCAAGCAGCCCCCACGCGTCGGCGAACAATGGATCCAGTTCTGTGGCGCGCTTTAGCATTTCGATTGCGGAGGCCATATCGTACTTATCAACGTGAACCTGACGGTCCACGGCTCGCAGGTATAGCTCATAGGCACCGGGGTGGCGAGTGGAAGGGCGCGACCTATCTTTGTCTGATTTGTCGCGAGGCACGAAGACGTCGCTCACGGAATCTGAGATGCGGTCTTGCAGTGCGAATAAGTCGCCGGAATCGCCGTCCAGCTTGATGGAGGCAAGGGTGTGGGAATCGCTGGCGCGATGGATTTGCAAGAGCACGCGCAACTTTGGGCCCATCGTCTGAATGACGCCCTCCACAATGAGGTCGACGTTCAACTCACGGGCCAGGCTGGCCCATTCTATTTCCTTCCCGGCGTAACGCAACACGCTTGAGATAGGCCGAACAATCAAGTTCCCGGTGGACGACAGACGATGAATCAAAGCGTCCGCCAGGGACACGGACAGATAGCGATCCGCTTCATTCCCACGCAGCAGAAGCGGGATCACGGCAAGTGTCGGGCGATCCGCGCGGACACGGGGCAGGGCGGGGGCAGGCAAGGTAAGCGACTTCAGTTCTGTGGCGAGTTCGACTGCTGATTCCGGACGCTGGGCGGGCAGTTTCGACAAACAGCGAGCCACAAGTCTGTCGAATTCCGGCGGAAGATCTGGACGTTGCGAACTGGGCGGATCAGGAAGGAAGGTGGCGATTTTGTGAATGATCGCAAGGGGACTTGGGCCATTGAAGGGCAAGCGACCGGTGGAGGCGACATAGAGAACACATCCGAGCGAAAAAATGTCGGAGCGACAGTCTACGCTTTCACCTCGGGTCTGCTCGGGGGACATGTAAGCGACCGTGCCGACGATCTGGCCGTGGCCGGTTAAGTCGGCGGCTGTCCCATCGAGTGGCAGTCTGGCGATGCCAAAATCGACAACCTTCACCAGTAGCTCCGGCGTCACCATGACGTTGGCCGGCTTAATGTCTCTGTGGACAATACCTGCGGCATGCGCAGCCCCCAAAGCCAAAGCAATCTGGGAACCGAGCGCAGCCACTTGTTCGAAGGGCAAGCCTGCGGGTGGAATCAAGTCTTTGAGTGTTCTGCCCGCTACGTACTCCATTACCAGGAAGTCCATACCATCGTGGCTGGATATGTCGAAGAGGGCAGCGATGTTGGCATGATTCAGAGCCGATACTGCACGGGCTTCGCGCAGGAAGCGTCGCTTCAAGCCTGGATCTGAAGCCAATTTCTTGGGCAGCACCTTGATCGCGACGGTTCGCCCGAGGCGTGTGTCGCGGGCCTTGTACACTTCGCCCATTCCGCCTGCACCGAGGAGTTGTTCCAAGTTGTAAGGGCCAAGGTGTTTGGCTGCAATGTCAAGTGTCTCGGTTTCATCATCCGCCGGAATATGCAGAGCCAAGCCCTCTTTAGCGAGGAGTTGCTCGACCTCAGAACGAATTAGCGTGTCCGATTGCTCGAGCAGTGCTCTTCTTTCGCAGAAAGAGAGTGCCCGCGCCTCTTGATACAACTCTTCGATTTGGCGCCAATATTCGGGGGGCATATTTGAGCTCAGGATTACGCACTCAAATTTATCACGGGCCGTGCGAACAGAAACTTGGCTGGCCAGCGTTGCCACTGGATCTTGAGAAGTTATCGAGCGGATGAAAATGGGAAGTTAGTTTTACTCATTCCTTGCGGTCTATGAATCATACGCACGAGCCTCGTTCAACGACAATCCTGCCAGGGCTTCGACCCGGGAAGAACGCTCTAATGGTCGCGGTTCGGTTGGGGCAGAAGAACGCTCTAATGGTCGCGGTTCGGATGGGGCAGATTCCGGCGGTGGTGGCTCTGGCTAATGGTCGGCGATGCCGCCGTCGGGGAAGCGGAGTTGCTGGCGAGTGTGGGGCTGGTAGGGGCGGAGTGCGGCGACCTTCTCGTCGAGATTGACGCCGAGGCCGGGGCGGTCTGGAGGATCGGCATAGCCTTTGTCGTATCGGATGCCACCGCCATAAAACAGATCTTTCCAGTACTGTTCGTTGCCCCGGTGGGTGATCTCCTGGATGCCGAAGTTTGGAGTTGAAAAATCGACGTGTAAGGAGGCGAGGGTACTTACTTCGCTCTGTGGATTGTGCGGGGCGAGTTCGATTCGATAGGCCTCGGCGATGGTGGCGATTTTCTTCATTTCGAGGATGCCGCCGCAGTGGACGACGTCGGGTTGTACATAGTCGACTAAGTGCCGCTGGCAGATGGGGGCGAAGCCGTACTTGGTGAAGAGTCGCTCGCCGGTGGCGAGGGGAATGCGGGTTGAGGCCCGTAGATGGGCCAGCTCTTCGAGGTCTTCGATTTGGGTGGCCTCTTCGACAAAGAAGGGGCGATATGCTTCTGCGCGCTGGCAGAAATCGATGGCCATGGTTGGAGTTGTCTTGCCGTGGAGGTCGATGCAGATGCGGAAGTCTTCGCCGACTGCCTGACGGACGGCTTTGAGATTGGCGATGCCTTCGCGGACGGATTTGATCGGATCGATGACATCGCCGTCGGTGGTGATGAAGTCGGCCTTGCAGCCGGTCCAGCCTTCTTGCCTGGCCTGCAGCCAGGCTTGTGCGTAAGCCTGTGGGGAATTGCCGCTGGCGTGGACGTACATCTGCACGCGATCGCGGGCGCGACCGCCGAGCAGTTTCCAGATGGGCTGCCCGAGAGCTTGACCGAGGATGTCCCAGAGGGCGATTTCAACGGCGCTGATTGCGGAGTTGAGAATTGGACCGCCGCGCCATCGCGGCCAACGGTACATGGCCTGCCAGTGCATCTCGATGTCGCTAGGATCGCGGCCTACGAGATAGCGCTTATGCTCTTCGATGGCGGTGGCGACGGTTGCTTCTTTGCTGGTGACGGAGCCTTCGCCGAGACCGGTGAGGCCCTGGTTTGTGTAGATTTTGACGAAGACGTAATTGACGCCGTTTGTGCCGCCACGATTGACGATGAAAGTCTTGAGGTCGGTGATCTTGAGGTTGAGCGGCTTTGCCTTTTCGCGGGCCTGGGCGAGGAGGCCTTCTGTGGAGCAGAGAGCGGCGACGCCGAGGGCGGCTGCGCGGTTGGCTTGATCGAGAAAATCACGGCGAGTCATGTAAGGCATTCTATACTTCGCGCTTGGCTTGGGGTGAGGATTTGTCTTTTTGCAGTTGATCCAGAATCTGGAGGCAAGACTATTGATGGAGCAGTGCAGCACGGGTGAAACGTGGGTAGATTCGGGCATCGAAGTTTAAGGACGCGGAGATAGAAGACGCAGGTTGGATTGGGTTTGCAGAGATTTAGGTTGTAAAGCTGGGCCAAGCACAATTGGTACAGCAGCTTTCAATCGCGTGGCTGTGCTGACCACAGCCAGTTGATTCTTGATCGCAATTCTTGTGTGGCATGTCGAAAGCAGCGAGAGTCAAGGTTTGCGGAACAAGATTCGCACTGTAGCTTAAACTCGAATGTATGCCGAGTATCGAAAAAGTGCAGAGTAGCCCGATCCTGATCAGTCGGATCAAACTTTCCGGGCTGTTGTCGTTTGGCCCGAGGGGAATCGATCTTCCCTTGATCGGCTTAAACGTGCTTATCGGCCCGAATGGTTCCGGGAAGTCTAATTTTATTGAGGCAGTTGCTCTGCTCCGAGCTGCCCCCAGTAGTTTGCCCGCTCCTGTCAAGGAAATGGGTGGGGTGCGTGAATGGCTCTGGAAGGGTGAGGGGGCGAAGCAGGAAGCGGTGATTGACGTAGTGGTTGCAAATATCGGCCAGCATCAATCTCTACGGCATGTCCTTCATATACAAGAACACGGATCGCGATTTGAAGTGACGGACGAACGGGTTGAGAACGAGCATGCCTATGCAGGAAATAAGGAACCCTACTACTACTATCGATATCGTGGTGGACATCCGGTCTTGCATGATTTCCAAGATAAAGAGCGAAAGATTGCCAGAGATCAGATACTTCCCGAGGAATCGATTCTGTCCCAATATAAAGACGCTGAACGGTATCCAGCGCTGTCCCGGCTGCAACAAGGATACGGCAACATTCGATTATTCCGGAATTGGACCTTTGGGCCAGGGGCGACCTTGCGCCGCGAACAGAGTACACATGGGCGGAGCGATTTCCTGGAGGACGGCGGCGAGAACCTGGCGCTTGTTTTGTCCAAGATCCGGAACAAAGTGAAGAATGACTTGATTCGATCCCTGAAGGAGCTATACGAGGGAATAGAAGATCTTGGATTTACTATCAACGGAGGGACGGTGCAGATGTTTGTGGAAGAGAGCGGGGGGCGGCAAATTCCAGCTACCCGTTTGTCGGACGGCACTCTGCGGTATTTGTGTTTGTTAGCAATTTTGTTGCATCCCGATCCGCCACCGCTAATTGTGATTGAGGAGCCGGAGCTTGGGCTGCATCCAGACATCATAGGTCACCTTGCAGAATTGCTTCGCGGGGCAGCGCTGCGGACTCAGGTTATAGTAACAACACATTCGCGAGTGCTAGTAGATGCACTGGGGGAAGTGCCAGAAGCTATTGTGGTTTGCGGGAAGCGAGACGGCGAATCAATGTTCGAGCGCCTTGACGGGGGCAATCTGAAGGAGTGGTTGGAGCGCTATTCGCTTGGCGAGTTGTGGAGTATTGGAGAACTTGGAGGGAATCGCTGGTGAGAGTGAAGATCTATATTGAGGGCGGGGGTAACGGGGATGAGCTACACGCCGCGTTTCGTAAGGCGTGGACCAAGTTTTTTCAGAAGGCGCGGCTGCCAAATATGCCAAGGATTGTGTGTGGACAGGGCAGGACGCGAACATTTGATCTTTACCGAACTGCTGTGAGAACACGTTGCGCCGATGTATTGCCAATTCTACTTGTCGATAGCGAGGACATTCCGGCGACCGGGCATAGGGCTTGGCAGCATCTTCGGGCCCGACCAGCCGATGGATGGGATCGTCCAGATGGTGCAGGAGACGACGATGCTTTTCTCATGATTTGCTGTATGGAGACATGGTTTGTAGCAGATAAGGAAACATTAGCGAAATTTTGCAAGCAAGGTTACAATGCAGACAAGATTCCTAAGTGGCCAAACTTGGAGATGATTCCGAAGCAGTCCGTATTCGACGCGCTTGACCGCGCGACAGCCGACTCCCTGCGCCCCTATGCGAAAGGTACCAGATCCTTTGAACTCCTTGGCGAAATCGACCCGCTTGCGGTATCAGATCATTGTGCGGCAGCTAAGCTTCTGCTGGATCGTCTCAGAATGGAACTTAGTGACTAAAAGCCAGGGACTTATGAAAAATTGGGTGCAGATTGTCGCGGGGTTTGTTAGTGTGGTCGTCCTTGTTGTTTTGCGAGCGCAAGGCGTTGACGCAGTGCTCGATGCGCGCAAGAGCGACCCGGTGGTGATGGGCTGGATGGTGGGATCGCCGCCTGCGGCGGACAAGGTTATTCGTTTTGGAGACGGGAGCTTTTTCCGTTTTCCGATGACGCGCTGGGCGTTTTCGAATATGCGGCAGTTGGTGCCAACCAAGGTGGTTGCGCGAAGTGGAAGTGCGAGTGTGATTCATCGTGTGGAGCGTGCGGATCTGGACGGGGTGATGTTCCAACCGATTGGCGGCGGGGAAGCAATGAGCTGGGCACAGTCTCTCGATGCGAACTACACCGACGGTATTGTGGTGCTGCATCGTGGCCGCATTGTTTATGAGCGGTACTTTGGGGTGCTCAAGCCGGAGAAGCAGCATCTTGCTTTTTCAGTGACCAAGTCTTACGTTGCGACGCTGGCGGCGATGTTGATTGCGGAAGGGGTGATCGATGAAAAGGCAGTTGCTGCGAAGTATGTGCCGGAGTTGGCAGGGAGCGGTTTTGGAGACGCGACGATCCGTCAATTGATGGACATGACAACGGGATTGAACTATTCGGAAAACTATACTGACGCGAAATCTCCCATCTGGGAGCTTAGTCGTGCGACTGGCTTGTTGCCTCGTCCGGAGGGCTATCGCGGCGCGGATGGGAACTACGCTTATTTGAAGAGCGTTGCGAAAGCGGGAGGGCATGGGGAGAAGTTTGTTTATTTGACCGTGAATACGGACGCGCTTGGATGGGTGGTGTCGAGGGTGACCAAAAAGCCGCTTGCAGAACTCTTGCGGGAGCGGTTTTGGAGCAAGCTGGGAGTGGAGCAGGATGCGTTTTTTGAGGTGGATTCGTTGGGGGTTGAGTTTGCCGGCGGTGGGTTGAATTTGTGTTTGCGGGACATGGCTCGTTTTGGAGAGATGATGCGTCTGGGTGGGCATTATCGGGGGCAGCAGATTGTTGCGCCTGCCGTGATCGAAGACATCCGGAAGGGCGGGAACAAGGAGAAGTTTGCTGGAGCAGGTTATAAGACATTGCCTGGGGCCAGTTATCGCAGTGGGTGGTGGGTGCTGCACAATGAACATGGCGCCTATGCGGCGAGGGGAATTCATGGTCAGGGGATTTATGTGGATCCAGCTGCGGAAATGGTGATTGCGCGATTTGCATCGCATCCGATGGGAGGTAATGTGAATCTCGATCCGACGACGCTGCCGGCGTACCATGCGGTAGCGGAGCATTTGAAGCGCGGGGCTCGTTGAGGGAGAGAGGTTTGACAAGGGTGTGCGACATGAAAGTTAGGATTACGCCGCGCGGCGAGCAGCCCAGTAATCCTCGAATCGGCTGTTAAGTTGAGAACAACGCAGGGCAATGATGGCGTTGGCACCACGCAAGGTCCAGAACATGCCGGAACATTTGAGCCGAGAACCGATGACGGTCTTGCATCCAGCTTCGATCACACCGGAACCCACAAAGAGGTGCTGAGCGCGAAACTCCGGGTACCGCATGCGCTCGGCATTGCGCTCGAAGTAGTCCGCCTCTGTTCGGATCTTTTCAAGAATTTCAGGATTGGAGGACTGGATCGAACGTATTGCCAGTACCAGTTTTTCAATCTCCCCTTTATCGAGCCAACGCTTTTGATGGCTATTTATCCAAGCTTGTTGCTGTGTCTTATCGTTCGGATATAACTTTCGCACCAAGTCCCACAAGTGTTGGCGAGCGTGAAATTGGTCAACAATCTGCACCGCGCCGGGGAAGTGTTGGTCGGCCAGATTCCAGATCCATTCTGCCCCGTCGCCGATGACGACTTTCTTTTGCGCACGGCTCCAACCGCGGTTCCAGGCCTCCAGGCCTCCAGGTAGAGGCGCTTGCCAAACTCCTCGGCGGTCTCGATGGCTCCGGTGTAAGTGGTGGAATCAGCATCACGAATTGCGTAACCTTGGTCATCCCATTTGGACTGAGTGAATATGCAGCCCAGTTTGACCTCGCGTGTGTGGGCTGGTTGGTCATTTATCTTGCCTTTCCGTCCCAGCGTCTCCTTCTTCACCACTGGCACTCCGGTCCCGTCCATCTCGACATACAGGATTGGAACTGGCTCGCCAATCATGATCGGCAGATCCAATTGCACAGCGCGCTGAATCTGAAGCTTTTGGATTTGTGCGATATCTTCGCCAATGGCTTCAGCTGTTCGCTCCACCGCCTTTGCGGTGACCTGGAGTCCAGCCAGAAGTTCCATCTGTTGACGCCCGTGATCGAAGGGAGCATCTTGGCCAACAAGCGCTAGCATTCGGCGTACACCAGGGGAGAGTTCTGTGTTCTCGATGTCCAGTTCAACATCGGCGGGAAATTGTCCTTGATGACAATGCGAACACAGATAGTAGGGTCGCAAAATGCGCGCCTGTCCAAGCATGGTGAGAACCTGCTTGGAGCGAAGAGCCTGATAATGTGCCTGTTGGCCGCAGGGGCACCGCAACTGGCGCTGCTGCGGGTCCGGGGCCTCGAATTGCAACAACTCACTGAGGCCTGCTGCCCCGCTGTGGTGCAGTGCTGTTCTAAAAGCTTGCTCCACCGCTTCCAGATCTATCTGTCCGCTCTGCCTGCGCTCGGCAAAGATACGGCTTAGAAGTTGGTTTACTTCCCGGGTAATTTCTTGAAGGATTGCAGCAGCCGTTTTTTTCCCTGCTCTGTCCAGCCGCCCCGTTGCTGTTCGACAGGGCGTAGCGTGCAGATTTTTTCGTTGAGTCCCACCAGATCTTCACTGAGTTGCTGAAGGCGATGGAATTCCGCGACTTCTTGTTGTGCTTTGCGCAGGGCAGCAGGATTTGGGAAAGTCTCAGTGATGGTTTTGCCCGCTACCCTTCGAGTAAGTCTTACCTGAGGGTCATGACCAGGATCCTTCGCCTTGGCGCAATGACAGGTTGGCTTGCCACAACGCCGAACTACGGCGGTAATGGATCCAGGGCGCAGATCTCCCAACCGCAGGAATTCCCCAAGCAGTTTGGACCGATCCGATTCTAACTTTGCGAGAGCATCAGTCATGTAGTCTCCTCTGTGCGTATACATCCGCTCAGAAGTATGCCATAAAAAAAGAAAAACGGCTAGATCCTATTTCTATGTCGCACACCC
>JANXLY010000293.1 GCA_025354885.1 Acidobacteriota bacterium
CCAGCGGAACCATAGAGCCGAATCTTGTCACGAACGCGTCCGCCGAGGAGTTCCGACACTGGCACTCCAAGGGCGCGCGCGGCCAGATCGTAGAGGGCGACTTCAACGGTGAAGTAGATTTTGGCGAGTTGCTGGTCCTTGCCTGGGCCAACCAGGAACTGTACGCGCAACGCATCCGGATCGGCGAGCGATTTTCCAAGGAGCCAGGGTCCGATGGTGTCGACAATCATGCGCTGTGCAGCATCGCTGCCGAGTCCTGGGGCATAGCCGACACGGCCCTTGTCGCTTACAACGCGGATCAGCATCGCATCCCGCTTGTAGATTACGCGCCTGCCTCCGTAGTAATCCAGTACGAGCGGCTCGGGAAGCGAAAAGGTTAAGAGGTGGGGCTCAACACGCGCGATCTTTGACATGCTGTCATGCTATCCCAGACGGCGCAAAAGCGAGATTCGGGTAGGGTGACTATCCGGTTCGTTTCGATCCATTCGATTCCTTGCCGCAACCCAAAGACGCCTTTGGGGGAGGCGCTTTGAGTTTTTGGGCTTTGGTGTTGTAGAGCGAGCCTATTCAGAGATGTCAAAGAACTTGCGCGGCGTGGTTGGTCCACTGACCCGTGCGGGGTGCGGTTTAGAGTTTGTTGGGTTCGTTTTTCAGTTTTTCCGCTTCTTTCGCCAAGCGCTGGGCGGCGAGCTCGGCGGAGCCGTCACCGTATTTGTTCAACATGCGTTCGGCGAAGTTGCGGAAGTAGGAGTCGGCATCTTCGGCAGTGCGCGGTTTGGTGGCCGGTGGGTTCGTTTTTGCATTTTGTGGAAGTCTGTCGAGGGCGACGACGCCATTTGGGGTGAGGACGCCTGGTACGTATTCCTGTTCCGGCCTTGGTGGGAGCGGAGGTTGATCGGGAATGGGTTCGATTTCCAAATTTTCGTTTTCGTGCAGTAGATCGAAGCGGATCTTCTGCTCGGCGCGGATCGCTTTCATCGTGCGCTGAATTCGGGCGGGGAGACGGTCTAGCTCTCGCATGATGTGCGGGAGGAAGGTGACCGGGGTTTTGAGGATGTCATCGACGCGGACGCTCATGGCCTGGTTGAAGAGGAATTCCATTTGGAGGAATCTCAGTTGCTGATGGATGAGCTGGTGGACTAGGGTGACCTCGGTAGGAGTGACTGGCTCGAATTGTTCGAGCAAGTTTGTGACGACCGACAAAGCGATGTCGTGATTGTGGATGAAGCCATCGAAGTTCGAGAGTGAAAAGAGGCCATGTTTCAGAGAGTTTGAAGCAGAGCGGAGTTTGCCTTGCGGGGTGCGTGGGCCCGTTGATTTCTGGGCGTTGGCACGGTTAGCGGCGAGGCGGGCGGCGGAAATGTGTTGGGTCGGCTGCGGAGTATCTTCCGTGGGCTGATCCTGTATCGGTTGCATGTCTTGAGATAGGTTATCCATCGGTCACACAGTAGCAAGCGGGTGAATGGAGTTTTGGAAGTTGAGCGTGGAGAAGTGGAAAATATATGGGGTTTTTGGCTAAAAATAAAGTTGAAAAACCTGTGAATCAAAATGGCGCTCCCCTGGGTCGGCACAGACACTGACTTCGCGGCTACAGAAGATCGGCTTTGAAGTCACATTGACTAGAATCCGTCCGGCGCTTCCTGTCGCCGAATCGCCATGAAGCAGCGGCCCGCAGGAGGCCTTTGAACGCAACCGAGGAAGGCCAAGAAAAAACCCGCAGTCAGAAGACCTAAATCCAATGGCCGCAGGGGTTTGAGTATTTGTGATTTTCGAAGGAATCAAATTCGCATGAGGAAGCAGGTAGACAGCCGGGCACGCATGAACTCACGGTCGCCGATTTTGGTTTTGTGATGATCTACCGCGCAGGAAATGAGGCGGTCGAAGTTGTCGGCATTTTGCAGGGTGCCCAGCAATGGCTATAGCGCCCCGGCTTTAGAGTTCTGTAGTGTACGAGGTTCCTGCCTGGCGATCGTGGACGCGAGGTAGCCGTTTGACTCGGCCCCGGCTCCGGCGCCTGGGCACTGCGACGCGGATCAAATGAGGCCGTGGAGGTGATCAAGTCCACAATATCCCTCGGCTCTCGCCGCCCATAAGCGGCACCAACTTTGTTGGTTGCGAGATCAACCGGGTGCAAAACGAATCCGAAGGTTTCATCGCGCATGGTCGGGGAAAAGCGGAAGTCGCTGTCAACGACCCATTCCAGTTTGGTTGACTCGTTCCCACGCCGTGTGAGAACCGCGAAAATTGTCGGCTCGCGCCTGATCCATTCCAACTGGTAGCCGTGCTTTTCAAGCAATGAACAATCTTGTTCGGCTGCGAGAGCAACCGGTTGCTCGCGATCGTGGAACAAGTCGATATCGCTGGAAAAGCGGGGCACGTCGCGATTGAGCGGTGTGCTACCGGCGACATCGCTTTCGGGGTCGCGGTGAGCGGCAATCAGGCTGAGGATGTCGATGTGAATTCTAGTGAGCGGCACGACAAGCCCGTTCGATCTGCTCCGCCAGTTGCCGTGCCTGCAAATTACCTTCGACTCGCAAGCTTTGCGTAATCGCCATTGCATCGGCAGGAGTTGGATTCGGGACAGGGGTACTGCTTCACAATGCGGGAGGGCCGAACAATTCAAAGGCTAATCGGTAGAGGATTGCGAAATCGCAAGGGGATGGCTGTTGTTTGCTGATAGCCGCAGCGTGCATCGGGTCGTTCATGGTTTCCATTAGGGAGCAGAGATTAGAAACATTCAAGGTGGCGGTTCTATCGGGTGCCGCGATGGCCGCGACACCTGCCATTTGTGACATTCTCAGGAGCAGGGAGCGGCATCATTTCCTGTTGAAATACAAAGGCGTCATGTGCAGCGCAGGCGGAGGGAGTGGGTCAGCAGTTACCACTTCATGCGATAGGCGTGATAGCGGCCTTGGCCGACAAATAGTGCGGCGAGGGATTTGACCTGGAATTCAACGAGGAAAGATCCGCTGGTGGTGGAGCCATGAAATTGCAGCGGCTGCCGCCAGCGATGAAAGAAGGCCTGGATTAACAGGCGGCTGGTGTGGAAGGCAGGATTTGGCCTGAACGGGGCGGAAGCCTCGACCGAGCATGGCAAGGACTACGCGGTCTCGGAAGAGGGCAAGGAATTCCTCGATGAGATCGAAGACGAGGGAGCCGTTGTCGCGCTGTGAGCCAAAGAATCTAAATTGAAGAAACGGTGATGCCGACTCGCTTCACATCATTCCCATTTACGAACACTTGTTTTCTGGCAGCACTTAAAAAGGTGCTGTAATGAACAAAGAGGAAACCCCATGATTGATATCACCGAAGACATTCAATCGCTTACGACCTTCCGGCGCAGATCGGGCGATTTCATGAAGCAGCTCAAAAAGACCAAACGGCCTGTAGTGCTCACGGTCAAGGGCAAGGCGGCAGCGGTGGTGCAGGACGCTGCGGCTTACCAGCGTCTACTTGATCTTGCGGCGCAGGGGGATTTTCATGAGGGAATTCGCCAAGCACTGGAAGAATCAAGACAAGGAAAGGGAAGACCGTTGGAGGAATTTCTAGCAGAGTTCGAAGCGACGCATGGCATACGCCGTTAGAATAGTCCCCCGAGCGGAAAAGGATCTGGCGCGTATCTACGGCTACATCAATGCTGCAATATCCGATGCAGCCTATGCGTGGTACGTCGGGCTGGTGGAACAATTGTTCACGCTTAAGGACAATCCTCTGCGCAATCCGGTGACCCCGGAGGATCCCAAATACAGACATCTGCTCTATGGTCAAAAACCAGATGTGTACCGCGTGATTTATCGCATGATCGACAAGACAAAGCTGGTCGAAATCTTATTGATCCGGCATGGGGCCAGAGACCGATTTAAGCCGGGGACTATGTGAGAAAAGATCAGGCAAATCAGCATAGAGGCCTGATCAAAGTGGCGAAGATCCAGAAGAACTCGTGTTCAGCTCATTAAGCCATCCTTCGCGAGATTGTCGCCGAGGTAAAAAGCCAGCCGACACAGCGGCTTGAAGCGGCTGGACTCGAAGCGCCTTCGTCTCCCAGTGTTGGTATTCTGAGTGTTTAAGAAATAGCTCCTTTTCAATACTTTAGCGGGATAGCCTAAAAGCCTCTCCTCCACACTATTGATTCCAAACGACTTATTGTTGGCATATTTATTCGAAAATGCATTTTCGAAAGTAAAAGTGGGGCCGCTCACCCCCGGCTCGATCTGGTGTTTACTTTCAATGAGATAGGGGAGGCACCCGAATTCGCAAATGCAAAAAGTCGAAAATCGAAAGGACCTGGTCAGGATTTTGGGCGGTTATTGAGAACACCTACACAACAGTGATTGCTTCTGGAGGAGGAATTTCGTCAGCGGTCGTTGTTTTCTGGTAAAAAACACTGTTTCGAAAGTCGTTTGGAGGGCCTTAGAGGGCAAGGAGAGGCTATGAAATTCAAAACTGGAATTGAACAGTATTGCCGCTATCTGGCAATGGCCAGACGTGCGGAGGCAACGATTGAAAGCTACAAGCGGACGCTGGATCGAGTTTGTGGGGAAATGCCACGGGGCACGAATTGGGAAAAGGTGACAGTGGAAGCGGTGCTGGATGGCCTGTCTCGACACAAGAGCGCGAGTGCGACACGGAATCGGGAAGTAGCTTGTCTGCGGAGTTTTTCGCGGTGGGCCTTTGAAGCCGGGCATGCGCAATCTCACCGACTGGCGGGGCTGCCGAGACAGCGCGGTTGCGGTTCAGTAGCCCGGGCACTGGGGGAAACGGAGCTCGAAGCATTCTTTGGAGCGATGCGTGGATCGGAAGATGAGTTGCGGTGGCGAGATGAAGCACTGTTTGCACTGTATGCATCGACGGGATTGCGGCGGACGGAGGCGGTGGAACTGCGATGGAAAGAGCTGGATACAGAGCGGGGACAATTGCGGGTGTTGAGCAGCAAAACGGGCAGGAGCCGAGTGCTCCAATTGGGACCCCGGATTCTGGCATTACTTGAGAGGTATCGTGTGCGATGCAAGGGCAGGCCGGAAGGCGCTGTATTTGAGGGACGGACGAAAACGGGAGCACTCGGCGTCTGGCAAATTAATGACCGTTTTCGGCACTGGAGCCGGGAGGCAGGGCTGGAGGATGGGGGGGTAGGGCCGATGCGACTGCGAGTCAGCTTTGCGACGATGCTGTACGAACAAAGCGGGGATGTGGCGCTGGTGGCGCAGAGCCTTGGGCATCGGGACGTACGGACTAGGTTGAGGTATGTGGCGGTGAAGGGGGATGTGGCCGGGGCGGGAGAACGACTGATGAAGCCCCTGGGGCTGGGGTAGGGGCTGGGGCGGGACTCAGGGCCAGGCGGGCAAAGCGGCGCGGAGTGGAGCCCTCCAAAAACTTGAATCACAAGGATTGGTTGAGGAGTTCCACACCGGGTAGAAAACTCGAGTGGGAGCAGTTCTTGTAGACTCAGAAAGAATCGACTTCTGGACGGAAATGGCCATAAAACTTTCTGCAAAACTTGCGCACATCTTTGAAACGGTGATTCGAGGCAGGGGGCGCATTTATTATTCGCAGGGCCAAGTGCGAATCGAGAGCGGCTCAGCATATCAAGTGCATGCAACGGTGAGGGGCTCGCAATTCTACCCAGTCGAAATGAGCTGGGAGAATGGGGACCTTAGTCTGTATTGCGCCTGCCCTTATTTTGATACGGATGGACCGTGCAAGCATCTGTGGGCGGTCGTGCTGGCTTCGGAACAGCGGGGGTATCTTTCGGAAGTTAAATCGACCCAGCATGTGGTCCAAGTCAAGAACGAATATCTGGACGATGACGATGACGATGACGAGGACCTTGACGAGGACTCAAGAAATCCACGATTGCCGTTTGAATATCCGCAGCAGAAGGTCATAAAAGCACCGGTACTCGCCGTTCCGATGTGGAAATTGAAGCTTGCAACTTTTTCGAGTGCACCTGAATCGGGCATGAGAGCTCTGGATCATTGGCCAGCGAAAAAGCAGATTCTATATATTATTGACCTTGAAGCGAGCGTATCTGCAGGCCATCTAGTACTCACACTTGGCGCTCGTGAATGCAAGGCGAACGGCGACTACGGGCGAGTGACATCGCTGCAGTGGCAAAGCAGCCAAATCGCCTCGGTGCCGCTGGAAGAAGACCGTCAAATCCTGTCAGCGATCACAGGGGGCAGCGCGTATTACAGCTCCGGGAACTACGCAAGGTATTCGAACTCCAGCTACGGGCTGATTGAAGGAACGAGCATAATCCGGCACCCATTGGCCGCGACACTGATGCCAATGCTAGCGCGGAGCGGGCGCTGTTGCCTTCGGCGTAAAAACCCGGTGGAAGACCTTACGCTCCTTGCGTGGGACGAAGGTGGCGCGTGGCGATTTGAATTGGAAGTTCGGGAGGGGGGTAAGCCCAAGAAGGGGAGCAAACAGAGCTGGGTATTGGAAGGCGTGCTGCGGCGGGAAGGGCAAAAAATGGGAGTACTCGAGCCCGAACTGGTTACGCGAGGAGGCCTTATCTTCACGAAAGGTACAGTGGCACCACTCAGTGAAGATACGCAATTCGCCTGGCTGATGAATCTTCGGAAAAGTGGAAACATTGAGGTACCAGCGGAGGATATCGACGAGTTGATATCCACACTGCTTTGCACCCCGGGCCTTCCGAGAGTAGAAGTTCCAGAGCAGCTGCGTTATGAAGAAGTGACGATCGTGCCGAGGCCATGCCTGCATATACGCGCCGCGAGCCATCGAGAGGACAAGACAAGACTCCGGGCTGATCTGAGTTTTGAGTATGCGGGTCGCCTGGTGTCGGCGCTGGACAAATCGAGCGGATATTTCGATACGGCTGGGCGCCGCGTTATACGGCGCGATGAGGGTGCGGAAGCGGAGGCATTGAAGTTGCTGGCCGAAGTGGGAGTGAGGCTTCGTCCGACTGCCTATTACGAAGCGGATGCGGGATGGGATCTGGCAGCCGCCAAGCTGCCGAAGGTAGCGCGGGCGCTGGTAGAAGCTGGATGGCATCTGGATGCCGATGGCAAGGTATTCCGGCGGCCGGGCGAAATTCGCATGGAGGTTTCGAGCGGAGTTGACTGGTTTGAGTTGCATGGGGGGGTGGAATACGGCGAGACGACGGCGCAATTGCCTGCACTGCTTGAAGCGCTGAGGCGCGGCGAAAAAATGGTGAAGCTGGACGATGGCACTTACGGGCTGCTGCCGGAAGAGTGGATGAAACGCATTGGAATGCTGGCCGGGATGGGGACTTCCGCCGAGGGGCACATCCGATTTAGACCCTGTCAAGCTGGCCTGCTGGATGCTTTACTGGCAGCGCAGCCGGAGGCGAAATTTGATGAACAATTTGCCCGTGTGCGAGACGAGTTACGGGGATTCCAGGGTGTGGCGGCGGTGTCGCAGCCGGAAGGATTTGTGGGGAAACTGCGCAATTACCAGTGCGACGGTTTAGGCTGGATGGAATTTCTGCGGCGCTTTTCGTTTGGCGGCTGCCTGGCAGACGATATGGGAGTCGGTAAAACGGCGCAAGTGCTGGCAATGCTGGAGGGACGCCGCGAGCTGATGGTGGATGGCAAGTTAGCAGGGCCGAGCCTGGTTGTGGTTCCGCGTTCGCTGGTGTTCAACTGGAAAGAGGAAGCGGCACAATTCACGCCGAAGTTGAGGGTGCTGGATTATACGGGATTGAATCGAGGAGCCGAAGATTTTGCTTCTTATCACCTGATACTTACTACCTACGGAACGCTGAGGCGCGATGCGGGCAAGCTCAGGAAGGCGGAGTTTGACTATGTGGTGCTGGACGAAGCGCAGGCGGTGAAAAACGCGAGTACGGAATCGGCGAAGGCAGTGCGGCTGCTGAACGGACGGTATCGATTGGCGTTGAGTGGCACGCCTGTCGAAAACCATCTTGGGGAGCTTTGGTCTCTGTTTGAGTTTCTGAACCCGGGGATGTTTGGGGCGGCTAGTGTTTTCAAGCTCACGAGCGGTGGGAGCCGCACGATCGACGAAGACGGGCGCAAGCTGCTGGCACATGCGTTGCGCCCATTTATCCTGCGCCGAACCAAGGATCAAGTGGTGCGGGAGTTACCGGCCAAAACGGAGCAGACGATTTATTGTGAGCTTGGGCCGACGCAGCGGAAACTCTATGATGAACTGCGCAAATACTATCGCGATGCGCTCCTTGAGCGGATCAAGACACAAGGATTGGCTAAATCAAAAATCATGGTGCTTGAAGCACTGCTGCGCCTGCGTCAGGCTTCGTGCCATCCCGGGCTGATCGACGTCAAGCGATCGGGGGAAACGAGTGCCAAGCTGGATGCGCTGCTGGAGCAATTGCGGGAGGTGCTGGACGCGGGACACAAAGCACTGGTGTTTTCGCAATTCACAAGTATGCTGAAGATCCTGCGCAGTCGCCTGGACAGTGAGGGAGTGGAGTACGAGTATCTTGACGGCAAGACTCGCGACCGCCAGAAGCCTGTAGAACGGTTCCAGAATGAGGCAGACTGCAAGCTCTTTCTGATCAGTCTGAAGGCGGGAGGCCTAGGGTTGAACCTGACAGCCGCCGAGTACGTTTTTCTGCTGGACCCGTGGTGGAACCCGGCGGTGGAAGCTCAAGCAGTAGACCGCGCCCACCGCATCGGGCAGAAGCGAGCGGTTTTTGCCTACAGGCTGATCGCACGGGACACGGTGGAAGAGAAGGTACTCGAGCTTCAGAAGACGAAGCGAGAGTTGGCAGCTGCCATTATTGGGGAAGACAATGCCCTGATTCGCAATCTGCGCAGGGAAGACCTTGAGCTGCTGCTGAGCTGATTTGATCTGAGCGGGCCAAAACGGCAGTCGATTTATGTTTGCAGATTGGTGGATTCGCTCGAATGCAGCCCCAAAGAATGCTGCCATTGCGCAACACAGTGTTGATTCCGCAATTTGAAGGACGCAGATTTGACGGCCAGATGGTTTCTATGCAAGTTCCGCTGAGCTTGCCAGCAAGCGGGCATGGCTTCTGCCGGGAGTTATATTATGAGACCAATCATGAAGCAAAACGCGATCCTGCTTATTCTGACAGCGATGGCGCTGCATGGCCAGTCAAAGGTTCGGCCACTCCACACACGTGACCTTGCTCGACTGAGTCAGCCTCAAGTGGTGGCACAGCTTCTCCAATCCGACGTCATCTTCATTCCAGTAGGTGCTGTGGAAACGAACGGCATCGAGCCGAGCGGTCGCGACTACGTCTATGCCAACGCGTTCGCCGTGGCGATGGCTGAAGCGACAGGGGGCCTTTACATGCCCGGACTGATGTGGTCGTATCCAGGCACGACCATCCCGGCAGCGGGGACCATCAACATGACGCCCCGGAGCGGAGCAGCATTTTTGGAAGAGCTTGCCCTGTCGCTGCTTCGGCAGGGCTTTCGCCGACAGGTCTATGTCTCATACAGTCATGGACCTGCGCCCCTTACGGCCGGCACACTGGTGCGGGAATTCTTCGACAAGACGCGCGTGCCGATCCTCTATATCAATATGGACACTTATCTACCGCGACTGAACGTGCAGCCCACAGACCGGGACCGAGTTCTTTATGGGGCGCACCAGATCACGGGACGGCTCGACGATTTGGCGCTGAAGGGCGAGTACGCTGATTTGCCCGATCCCCAACTGCCGCCGAACACCGGGTTGGCCACACTTGGCAAGTTGGGATTCAGCGGCAGCCTGGCTTTGGGCTCGTGGATCAACGATGCAATGGCCCACACTACAGGCACCAAGGAAATGCCTCTCGATACGGCAGAACGCGCAGCTTGGGGACAGCGCGGAGCCGCGCAGATCCGTTCGATCGTACAGCGCATGAGCCTGCCCCAGGCAATGCTTGCGTTGCGCGAGCATGACCGGTATACGCAGGAAGTGATCGTGCCGAGGTTGAAGGTCCATCTGCCATAACAGTAAGCCTGCAACGCTACACCTGGTTCCAGAGCGTGAATCGCTCAGGTTAGACCATAATTAGCTCACAATGCCAATGCTTTCTGTTGTGATGATCGGTGCCACCGGAGCCGTCGGAAATCGAGTAGTGGCGAATTTGATGGGGCTGGGAAACGTGGGGAGGCTCACGCTCCTGGGGCGGAGGCCTGTGGAAGGAGTAAGCGCCGATTTTGTGCAACAGCATTCCGTGGATCTCTCTGACAGTTCCTCCTATCGGAGTTTGCTCCCGGGTCACGGGGTGGCCATTTGTGCCCTTGGGGTGGGACAGCCTTCCAAAGTGAGCCGTGAAGAATTTGTCAAAGTCGACAAAGTGACGGTACTTGAGTTTGCCAGTGCCTCTAAGGCTGCGGGCATCGAGCATTTCCAACTGCTGAGTTCGGTCGACGCCAACTCGAAATCGAAGTCCTTCTACTTGCGTACCAAGGGAGAGTTAGAGGACGGGCTACAAGCCCTCGCTTTCAAGCGACTCAGCCTGTTTCATCCTTCGATGATTTTCACGCCGCACAACCGTTATGTATTGAGCCAGGGGTTAATGCTGAAGGTTTGGCCGCACTTGAATTTTGTGCTTGCCGGTTCGCTGCGGAAGTATCGGGGCATCGAGGTGGAGTCACTGGGAAGGGCCATCGCGGTGAATGCCATGAAGCCGGGCCCTGTCTTTGAAGTGCTGTCTTGGGACGAGATCACTGCGCTATCGAAAATGTAACAATTGTTGCAAATGTTCATTGCCCTGCTGTCTGCCTTGCTTGCCTTCTCAGAGGACCCCTTTCGCCCCGTCTTCCATTTCAGCCCGACCGCAAATTGGATGAATGATCCCAATGGGACGGTTTACTACAAGGGCGAATACCACCTCTTTTACCAGCACAATCCATTTGGCAACAGCTGGGGCCATATGAGTTGGGGCCATGCGGTGAGCCGTGACCTCACACACTGGGAGCATCTTCCAGTTGCGCTTGCCGAAGAAAACGGCGTCATGATCTTCTCGGGTTCTGTCGTTGTGGATCACAACAACACGAGCGGCTTTTGCACCGGCGGATCTTGCCTGGTGGCGATCTATACCGGGCACACTGCGGCGAAACAACAACAAAGCCTGGCCTATAGCAATGATCGCGGCCGCACTTGGACCAAGTATTCTGGAAACCCTGTGATCGATCTTGAGATGAAAGATTTTAGGGATCCGAAAGTGTTCTGGCATGAGGGGCTACGGTGCTGGATTATGGTTGTGGCCCTGCCGAAGGAACACAAGGTGCGGTTCTACACTTCGCCGGATCTGAAAGCATGGAAGCCGCTGAGTGATTTTGGTCCCGCAGGGGCGATGGAAGGACTTTGGGAGTGTCCCGATCTGTTCCCGCTGCGTGTGGAAGGCAGCAACGAGAAGCGGTGGGTGCTGGTGGTGAGCATCAATCCCGGTGGACCGGCAGGCGGGTCTGGAGTACAGTATTTCGTTGGGGACTTCGACGAGACAGGATTCAAGAATGCGAACCCAAGTGCTACCGCGCTCTGGGCCGACTATGGAAAAGACTTTTATGCGGCCACTTCGTTCTCTGACATCCCTGTGAAAGATGGCAGGCGGATTTGGATCGGGTGGTTCAGCAACTGGCAATACGCACGAAACGAACCGACCGAAGTGTGGCGCACCATTCAGTCTGTGCCTCGCGAACTTGGGCTTAAAAACACTCCGGCGGGTCTCAGGCTCATACAGCGTGCGGTTCGGGAACTGACTGCTCGCCGCCAGAAGGGGATGGAGTTGAAGGGAGTAACGTTGGAGGAAGCCAATCGAAGATTGGCTTCATTTCACGCTGTAACCTACGAGGTGGAAATCGAGATGGAGGGAGAGGGAGGACTCCTCACGCGCAAAGGCTCGATTGAGGAGACGCGTGTTGGGGCTGATGGTGCGGGTCGCGTTTTCATTGACCGATCCCGATCTGGTGCAGTTGGATTTCATGGAGCTTTTCCTGGACGTCATGAAGTCTCGGGATCGAGCCGGTTGCACGTGTTAGTAGACAGAAGCAGCATTGAGTTGTTTGCGGGAGACGGCGAGTCTGTGATCTCCGACCGGATCTTTCCTGCTGCCGGGAGTGATGGGCTGCAGTTGTTTGGTGCTCCGGGGGCACAGGTCCGGAGATTGAAGATCTGGAAGTTGAATTGATGAGAGCTTCAGCCACTGCCGGCTGAGAAGGACGCGGCGGTGATGATTGAAAAAGTGTATGCGGCTGCCCCAAAAGAAAGCGACTCCATCCAAACTGTAGGGAGCATGCCGAGATTCAAAATTCGTTTCTGCAAAGTGAGTCGGTAAGATGTCGACTACTGCAATTGTCGAGTTGATCCTATTGCTGCTGCTTGCCATTTCCGGAGTAGCGCTGATTACGCATCGATTGAAGATCCCTTATACGATCGCCCTTGTGTTTGCGGGATTCGCGATCGACCTGTTCCACATCCCAATAAAAGCAGTTGCGGGCAACACGCAGTTGCTGACGCCGGAAATTATCTTCGTTCTCTTCCTGCCTGCTCTTCTTTTCGAATCCAGCATCAATATCGAATTCAAACATTTGCGGGAAAACTTCTGGTCCATCCTTCTGCTGGCAATCGTTGGTGTCGCTGCAGCCACGGCGATAACAGGGTTTGCGGTGAACCGGATGCTGGGCCTTCCTGTTCTAACGGCGTTATTGTTTGGCGCGCTGATCAGCGCTACTGACCCCATCGCGGTGATTGGGCTTTTCAAGGATCTGGGCATAAACAAGCGACTGGCAGTAGTTGTTGAAGGCGAAAGCCTCTTCAACGATGGAACTGCTGCAGTGGCATTTCAGCTAATCCTGGTGGGGATTTTGACGAATCGATTCGATGCGGTGGAGGGGCTCCGACAATTTTTATTGGTTGCCTTTGGGGGTGTCCTTGTTGGCCTGGTCATCGGCTATGCGGCGAGCAAGATCACTGCTCAGGTGGACGAAGCAAGGATTGAGATCACGCTAACCACGATCGTCGCTTACGGCTCTTATCTATTGGCCGAGCACCTGCATGTGTCTGGAGTGATCGCAACGGTGGTGGCTGGCCTGATGATTGGGAACTATGGGGCTCAGATGGGCATGAGTCCGAGGACAAGGGTATCGGTTTGGTCGTTCTGGGAATACGTGGCATTTATCGTCAATTCGCTGGTGTTTCTACTGATCGGAATCGAAGTTCATGTTGCACAAATTTTTGAGCAATGGTGGACGATCCTATTGGCGGTTGGTGCAGTTCTATTGGGCCGGATTCTGGTCGTGTATCTCCTTTCCCCGCTGTTCGGTCGCTTCGGAGAGCCGATTCCTGCGCGCTGGAATCCGGTGCTGGTCTGGGGTGGTTTGCATGGCAGCGTTTCGATCGCATTGGCATTGAGTCTGCCGCAGGACTTTCCTCATCGCAGCACTCTTTTGACGCTTTGCTTCGGGGTGGTTGCTTTCTCGATCGTGGTACAGGGACTGACAATGAAACCGTTGCTCAACTGGCTTGGACTGATTGAAGAGGTTGATGGTGCTTACTCGCTGCACAAGGCCAAGCAGTTGACGCTAAGCGCAGCGATGTCGGAACTGGAACATCTGAGCCAGATGAGAGCGGTTTCGCCCGCCGTGTTCGAGGAACTCTCGAAGGAAGTCGAGCTGCGAGCTCAGGCGATTGCAACAGGAGTAAGAGGGATTCAGCAGGATAATCCTGGGCTAGTCGAAGAAGAAATTCGCCTGGCAAGGCTGCGGATGCTCGCGGCAGAGCGATCGGCGCTGCAGCGAGGTGTTATTGAGGGAATAGTGCCGCAGGAGATCAGTGAGCAGATCCTGGCTGAGGCGGCGGAAGAAATCGACCGGCTAAGGAAATCGAAACACGTGTGAGGAAGTGCGTGAAAGTGATGTGGCTAAGCGATGATCAGGTCGGTTTGATTGAAATCGTTACCTGTGCAAAGAACGGGAAGTCCGGTGGACTTGGCGATGGAATAGGTGAAGCAGTCACCGAAATTGAGGGCGGCGGGGTGGCGGCCTTTGCCAAAGGTTGAGAATGCGTAGTTGAACCAAGCCAGATGCTGCGCTTCGAAAGCAATGACCTGGATGTCAAATTCGCGGAAGAAATCGCCTAATACAGGTTCTGGATTTTGCTCAAGTTTATTGCGAAGAACGAGCAATGCTTCGGCAGCGCAAGGGGCAGGCAAGAGGCGAAGCTGCGTTGACAGCAACTTTTCGAGAAGTACCGAGGCAAAGGATTCGCGAGTCAAGATTGCAACTATTGCAGAGGTATCGAGGATCATTGCGACTGCGCCTGGCGTCACTAGTTGGGCGCTCCATCAGCATCGTATCCCAAAATCTGCTCTTCTTCTTCGCGGCTTAGCGTGCGGCTTGCTGCTGGGGGAAGGTTGGGCCAAACGCGATCTTCGAGAAAGCGCATTGCGCTCAGTTTGGGATCTCTGCCCCTAGAAGCATCCAAACGCTGCTTCTTTTCGATTAGAGCCTGGCGAATGGCTTCGGTCTTGGTTGAGCCCGTGAGATTGGCAACCTCTGCCGCTAGTTTCTCGACTTCTACGCTTTTGAGATTGAGAGCCATGGTGTACTTCTACCATTAATATACCAAAATCTGTTCGAAGGGTTCGATCTATTCAGTCAACCTGTTGGTTGAGTGCAGTGCCGTGGTTAGCTTCTAATGTCATGCCAAGGCGCGGCGTCTATGGAGTTGACGGCTTGTTCGATGCCTTCTATGTAAGAGGGGTACAAGAGGGTAAGGCATAGAAGCTGAAAGACGGCACGGCCATCCACGCGGCGATTGGTGCGGCGAGAGAGGGGAACTTGGGATTCTTCGACGCTGACTGGTGGTGGTAGGTGGAAGAGTTGGGCGCAGTATTCGGCGATTTCCCGGGAGGTACAAGGATGCTGGTCGGCAACAGGATAAGCGCCGATCTGTGAGGACAGGAGAGCGGCAGTTGCGAGGCGGGCAAGGTCGTCGACGTGGATGCGACTGATGAAATTTTTGCCTTCACCGAGGAGGGTGTATTGGCCTTGGGCCATAGAAACGTGGACACCGCGACCTGGGCCGTATATGGCGGCGGGACGAAGAATTAGGGATTGCCAGGGACCGGTTGAGACTGCGACTTCTGTTGCAGCGCGGGCGAGTTCGCGTTGGTTGCGAGGGGCAACGGGAGTGTTTTCGTCGACGAGTTCGGGGGCTCCGTACACACCGGTGGTAGAGAGGTAGACGATGCGCAGTGCCTTTTGCTCCAGAGCTTTGAGGAGGAGGGCGTCCGCACTACCGGGCAAGGAAGGGATGGAATGGAGAACGATGCAATTGGCAGGGGCGATGTGCGCGAGATGCTGGACTGCAGAGGGCAGAGTGAAGTCGATTTGAGCTCGACGGATTGAGAGGACTTCGTGGCCTTTAGCGCGGAGGAGAGCGGCGACGCGGGACCCGGTGTAGCCGCAGCCGAGAATGAGAATGGGGGACAAGGTTCTTGCAGGATAGCTTAGGGAAATAAAGCAGCAACCCGGCTTGCAGGCAACGATTCTAAAATCGCGTATTGTGATCGGTCGATGGTTTCTTCGGGACGGCTCAAAACATAATTCGATTTCTGCGTGCTTCGAGCTTCTCCGGGTCCACCCCGGGAATCAGTTTCAAGTCTTCGAGTGTCTTGAATTTGCCTGCCAAAGTTCGACGCTTCACAAGAGCCTGAGCCACTTCATCGCTCAGGTCGAGCACTGGTGAGATTTGTGCGGGCTCAGCCGAATTGACATTGACTTTCGTTAGCGTGCGGGCAAGAACGCGCATCACGCTTCGAAGTTGTGCAGGTGTGGCTCGCGCACCAATTTTGATCATCTGATTTATTTCTTCGCGCCACTCCAATTCAGTGCGGAGACCCTCCACCAGAGTGGTCCCATGACAAGACCCACAGATCGAAATGAAAATTGCGTTATCGGCAGCATCCGAGTTTGGATTCTGCCCGAGAGCACTTGAGATGGCAAACGCCACTGCAAGGTAAAAGCGCATATTGGTCTGACGGATTGCTACTTGTTTTGAGCGGCAGCTGCTGCGACGGCACTGGAGATCCCGTTGCCAAACTGATTGACGACTTGAGTCAGTTTTCCGTTTTCAAAGACCATGTCGAGAAGTTTTTCGCTGAACATGCGTCGCCCATATTCATCCTTGAGAGTACCTACGATCTTTCGTGTTTTGATATCGATTACATCTCCGGAAGAGACATAGGCGAGGGTGCCATCGAGACTGATCGTAATCCAATATGGACCCGCTGTAGTCTTAATGCTATCCATCTGGCGAGGCGGCATCTTGGTGTTGTCGAAAATATGGATGTATTGGTTGATGCCATCGACGATCCAGACTTCCTTTTCGTCTGGCGTGAGGGCAATACCGTGACTGGGACAACCGTGCGGAATTCTGGGACGCGGACTTCCCTGCCAGTTCATCGGCCAGCCGAAGCCCTGTACTTCGACATGATGGATGATTTTGCCTGTTGCCACATCGGCGATTTCGAAACCCAGCAGGTTGTTGATGTTTGCGTAAATCCGGGATGAATCGTGATTCAAGACGAAGGGTCTAATGTTGTCGCTGAAGGTAATTGTCTTAACGAGTGTGTGCCTGGTTGTTTCGGCAATTCCCATGACTTTCCCGTTAGGAGACATGAAGGCGAGTTTGCCGTCGGCGCTCAAATTGAGGTTGTGTGCGTTCGGGCTGAGGGGAGAGACTGCTTTGCCGATCAGCGCACCGGTTCTCGGATTTACGACATACCAGAAGTCTTTCAGGTCGGAACCAACATACATGAAGGAGCCGTCTGGGGCGACTTGAGGGCGTTCGCAGCATTGGCCGTCGTAAGCGTTCTCCCAGACTTTTTTCTCGGTTGCCAAGTCGAATGCCGCCAAGCGGCCACGGGTGGCGACGTAGATCATCTGAGTGACGGTGCTAGCGGCAACGCCAGCGACCTGTTCCGAGTTCTTACTTGCCGGAACGTCCCAAGTCTGAATTCGCTTGACGAAGTTGTAGTTGTCCCTCGCGTCGAGAACTACGATGCCGGTGCCGTTACGATCTGCGGATCCTTCGAGAGTTCCGGGAAGAGTAACGTAGATCAGCTCTTTGTCGGGTGGTCCGTGAAGGTAGCTTTTGCGTTCGGCTTCAGTTCTCTGGCCATAGAGGGCCGACACGATGCAGAGACTGCCAAAGACCAGAATCATTTTCAAATTCAAGATAAGTCTTGTCATGCTTCCTCCCATAATTTCAACCACGTTTGCACTGCATTCAACCATTGACGCGGGCTTGTTAACTTTTTTCGTCGAGCGTGCGCGCTGAAAGAACAATCGCCTTCCTTGGTGCTGCGCAGTAATTGCTTGCAAGCAGAGCTTATCATGAGCAGAAAAAGGATTTGGCAGGGCATCCTGACACAACTCCCATACATGCTCCTCATGATTGTTTGGAGTTGGTCTGAGCGAATGGCTATGGATGACTGTCACGGGTTCACTGGAAATTGAGAAGCTTCAAGGCAGTTTCCCGGTAGAGGCTCTTGAGGGTCTCGTCGCCGAGTTGAAGTCCGTAGTAGGGCCACCAGATGCGGCCGGGGATGTATTCATCAGCAGTCTCAAGCAGGCGCCACCAGCCTTCGTACATTGACTTTTCACGACCCATGTCGGTGCCAAACATCACACGATTGCGGTAGCGGTTGAGGAAGGCTCGAGCCGTATGTGGCTGACGACCAATCTCATAATCTCGAGCGGCGATATCGAGATAAAGGTTAGGGTAGTGATCGAGAGTCTTTGCGAGGGCTGCCGTATTGTTGCCAATATTGCTGAGGTGACAAAAGATAAACGTCGTCTTTGGATGCTTTGCGAGCATACGATCTCTGGTGAGGAGCAATTCCTCGTAAGAGGAAACGTCTTTGCCGAAGAGATTGAAGCCCTGGAAGTCTGGAGACCTTTCCTGATTGGGGCCGAGCGCTTTCCAGTTGGAGGGGTGATCGGCGATGTGGATGTTAACCGGCAACTTCAACTCGGCGCTCTTTTGCCAAAACAGATCGAGTCGCGGATCGTCGATGTGGAGACGCTTATTACGAGGCAGCGCGTTTTTTTCGTTGCTCTGCAGCCCCCAGCCTTTGTCTGTCAATTCACCAGCGCCGCGAGCGCCTTTGCGGTAGCAGCGTTCCAGTTCCTTTGCGGCTCGTTGCGGATAGTCGGGAGCTTCGATGTCTTTGGTGTCGATGCCACACCAGACCTGAAAACGCTTTGGGTATTTTTTCAAGAAGAGGTCGGCCTGACGATCAAAGTCTGGCCCGGTCGCTTCTGTGAAAACGACGGAGACCTCGATGCCAACTTCATCCATGGTTTTGACCCAGGCATCGACGTCTGCGGGAGTCTTAATGCCGCTCATTGAGGAGTGGCTGTGCACGTCAATTGCGGGGAAACGCGGCTTGGCCAAGCGGGTATCTGGAACCACCAACGATGACTCTGGAGTGTAGTCTTTCAGGCGAAGGGAATCCATCGGCCCCTCCTTGACGGGGATTCCGAACTTGACGACTGGAGGCTTGGGTGTTTGGGCTGGAAGCAGTGCGCTAAAAGTGATGATCAGAAAAATTCGAGACATAGAGACTCCCGTCAATGCAAAGATTTTGTGCCGATCGGGTTGAGGGCCTCGCGATGCTTACGCGTTGCCTTTTCAACTTGTTCGGGGCTGGTGTAGGGCAGATATACGGCGCGCATTGCGAACTGATAGATGTGATTGGGTTCGAAATTGGAAACGTAGAACTGGAAGTCCCAGGCGGGGTTCCCTGTGCCGCCGCCGGATGGTGATTGGGTGATGCGGACCTCATCTTTGGCGCGAAAGATCTGGACGAAAGCGAGGCCGTGATTGACGCCGAAATACCATGGCTCGGAATAACGATGCTTGGAAAAGCTGTGGACCAGGGTTAGAGGGAAGGGCTCGTCATGAGGAAAGTTGCGAGCATCGGAGATGGATCGGTGTGTGGAAAGGATGCCGTGGGTCGGGGTGATGCCGCGAATCCAACTGCTGTTTTCACCACGAAAATGGATATCGAGCGATTCGGGCTGCTGGATGTAGCTGGCCCAGAAGAGACCGATGTAGCTGTAGCGGAATGAAGGTTTGCGAGCCGCCACTTCGATGGTGAGTTGGACGGTTCCGTCCGGGAGTAGTTCATAGCGTTGGCATGATTCGAGGGAGTGAAGGAAGGTGGGGGACTGGTAGAGTTCGACAGCGTGCTTGTTGATGACTCTTAGCTCCATAGGGTGGTTGCGAGGTTCGAATTGAGTCTTGCGATCGGATGGAATTGTGCCGTCGAGAATGTGTTCGAAGTTGAGACCTGCGTAGCCAGGAACGAACAGGTTTTCGCCGCGCGTTTTGTGAGTGAGTTTTGCGACACCGCTATAGCCAGCGCGGTGGAGCGGCAGGATTGCGTCGTTGACAGCCGCGTTGTCGACGACCACTGCTTCTATGTTGCCGCGCTTGAGAACGACGTAGGATTTAGCGGGGCGAGTGTATTTGATTTTGGGGTTGGAGAGAGTGGTGACACTGAGCTGTTGGGCGATTAATGTGCTGGCGACCATGAGAGTGCTGAGCATCTGCACAACGAGTGTACTATGTGTTCCAAGTTGCGCATTGGCGGAGCTAATTGATTTCTACTATTGCCTTTTGATTCGCAGATTGAGTAGTGTACAGAGATTCATATGGAACCGATGTTTCTCCCACAAGTTGAGGCGAACCCAGCGCCAGGGCCTTACGCCCATGCCATTACAGCGATGTTGAAGGCGGGCAATGAATACCCTCAGATCTGGCACCTGTTTGCTTTTCGCCCGAGTGCAACAGAGCATCTGGCGAAATTTACGCAAGAGATCATGCACGGGGATGCTCCGCTCAGCGCCGGGCTGCGAGAGCTGATTGCAGCCTTTGTTTCGACTCGCAATCATTGCCCGTTTTGACTGAAATCCCATGCCGCAGTTGCGGCTGAATTATTGGGCAGCGAAGAAAAGGTGCGGGAGGTAGTTGCGGACTTTGAACAATCCGAATTGAGCGCTGCGGAGAAGGCGCTTTTCCGATTTGTGGACAAGGTGAACTCGAATTCGCCAAACATTACCGAGGCCGATATGAAGCCACTCTATAGCGAAGGCTGGGATGACGAACAGATCTACTATGCAATTACCGTGTGCGCGCTTTTCAATTTCTACAATCGCTGGATTGATGCCTCTGGCGTGCATGCGCTCTCGGATGAGGCGCATAGGGTGGGTGGGAAGCGGACTGCGCTAAATGGGTATGTTCGCAAGTAACACTGAGGATGAAGGCTCGCTTCGGTATTTCGGCTGGCGAGTGGTGCTGGCAGCCAATCTTGGAGTGATGGTCAGTTTTGGATCTTTGCTGGTCTATACCTTCAGCGTGTTTTTGAAGCCTTTGACGAGCGAATTCGGTTGGAGTCGTGAAGCTGTTTCGCGGGCATTTGGATTGGCAGCGATGGCGGTGGCTTTGTTTTCCCCGCTGCTTGGAAGGGCACTGGACCGCTTTTCACCGCGTCGGATCGTGTTGCCCTGTGTGGTGGTTTTTGGCGCAGCGTTTGCATCCTTAAGTTTGTTGACAGCGAATCTCTGGCACTTGTATGGAGTGTTTCTGGTGCTGGGCATCGCGGGCAATGCGACGACACAAATGGGATATTCGGGCGCGATCGCGAGTTGGTTCAAGAAGCGACGGGGGCTTGCGTTTGCCGTGGTGATGGCAGGAGCGGGACTGGGATCGATCCTCTTGCCTATGGCGTCGCAGTCGCTGATTGAGAGTTTTGGGTGGCGGGTGGCCTATCTAATTTTGGGAGGCCTGGTATTGGCTGTAGGATTGCCGCTGAGTGCCCGATATTTGCGAATGAAGAACAACGCGGAAAGGGTTGAGTATGAAGGCGCGACAGCAATAGAAGCCTTACGGCAGCGGAGTTACTGGATCCTTGTGGCAACACTGTTCTTGAGTTCGATTGCAGTGAACGGTGCAATTACACATCTGGTGGCACTGCTTACGGACCGCGGCATTTCAGCGGGAATGGCAGCTATGGCAGCTTCTGCACTGGGAGGAGCGAACTTTCTGGGGAGGCTGATAACGGGGGCTTTGCTAGATCGTTTTTTTGGGCCGCGAATTGCGTTCGCATTGTTGACTTCGATGGCTGCGGGGATCCTGTTGCTGGCGCGGGCGAGCAAAATCGAGGAGGGAATTTTGGCGGCGGCATTGATTGGATTTGGTTTGGGTGGAGAGGCGGATGTTACGCCCTATCTGCTGGCGAGATATTTTGGATTGCGAGCCTTCTCGACACTCTACGGTTTGTCCTGGACCTTCTATGCGATGGCAGGGGCTCTAGGGCCGGCGATTCTGGGGCGGGTATTTGATTTGACGCGATCCTACACGGAAGTGTTAAACGTAATGGCCGTAGCGACTCTGGTATCGGCGATACTCATGCTTTGGATGCCACGATACAAACCGGAGTGAAATCGCCATCAACTCGACTGGTTGCGGGAGTGTTGTTGACGCTGCTTGTAATCGGCGGCTATGCAGGTTACACGCTGCACGCAGTGGAGAGAGTGCGACAGGTGCAGAGCGGCATCATTGAAAGAAATCGCAAGGCTTCGCTGCAGCTCATCCGAATACAGAGCGACTTGAATGCGCTGGCTCTTGCGATGCGGGACATGCTGGACAACCTGGATGGATATGGGCTGAGCGCTTGGGCGAGCCAGTTGCAGAGGATTCGCGAGAATCTGGATGACGCGATTCGGACGGAAGCAGCGTTGGTTGCAGGGAGGAGGAACCCGAAACAGACAGCGTATCTGGAGGCGAGTTTCCAACAGTTCTGGAGGGCCGTGGACGCGATGCTGGAAGAGGCAAGGGCGGGTAAGAACAATATCGCTCGCGAGGAATTGCAAAAGTCACTGCAGCCGCAACAAGAAGCATTGAGTGCACTCACCGCAAGGTTGCTGGTGGAGAACAATGCGCAGGAGCAAGAAGCGGGGCAGCAGATTGCTTTGATCTATGCGGAGATTGACCGGAACGCTTATCAATTTTTGGGATTGGCGGCCGTCTTGGTAGTACTGATCAGCATGGCGATCATACGGTTCAATCGAGTTCACTTTGACCGCGTGACAGAGCTTTCGAAGCAGCGTAGTGAGTTGGCAAGAGAATTGATCTCGACTCAGGAATCAACCTTGCGGTCGATTTCGCGGGATTTGCACGATGAATTTGGGCAAATATTGACGGCGCTTGGAGCGATGTTGCGACGAGCAGAAGGAATGGCGCCGGAGAGCGCCTTTCACGAGCAGATTCGCGAGGCGAAGTTCGTGGTGCAGGAGACACTGGAAAAGATCCGCGCGTTGTCCCAATCGCTGCAGCCCGTGATTTTGGAGGAGCAGGGATTGGCGATGGCGGTGGAGTGGTATCTTTCGGTGTTTACGCGACAGACTGGCATTGCCATACATTACGAGCCGGTGAAAGAGTTGCCAGAAATGGAGAGCTCGATTACCATCCACATCTTCCGGATTCTGCAGGAAGCACTGAACAACGTGGCGCGGCACGCAAAGGTGAGCGAAGCGACGGTGCGACTGGGCAGGACCGGAGAGGATGTGTGGCTTGAAGTGGAAGACCACGGTGTAGGGATTGAGGATGCATTCAAGGCAGGCATTGGCCTTGCGGGGATGAGGGAGCGTGCGGAGTTGCTGGGTGGCAGATTGAATGTCGGAAAGCTGGACGGTTTGGGCACAGTGATCCGGATGGTGGTGCCTTATGCCTAAGATTCGAGTGGTGGTAGTGGATGATCATGCGCTGGTGCGAAGAGGATTTCGTCGTTTGCTTGAAGACGATGCGGAACTGGAAGTTGTCGGTGAGGCGACAGATGGAGATGAGGCGCTGGAACTGGTTTTACGAGAGAAGCCGGATGTAGTGGTTCTGGATTATGCGCTGCCAGGGCAGAACGGGGCGTTGACGGCGAGGAAGATTTTGGCAGTATTGCCGAAGACGCGGATCCTAATGTTGAGCATGCATGCCGAGACGAGTTATGTAGCGCGGAGCAGAGAGGCTGGGGCAATGGGATATCTGCTCAAGAATGCCCTGGATCTGGAACTAGTAGAGGCAGTAAAACAGGTGATGCTGGGTGAGTGGGTGCAAGACCCGCGACTGCAACAAGAGGTACTTGAGCTCAAGGCAAAGCGGGCGCTGAGTACCAGGGAATTGGAAGTATTGCAGCAGATCGTAGCAGGGAAATCCAACAAGGAGATTGCGATGGCATTGAACCTGAGTGTGAACACGATTGCTGTGCACCGCGCAAACCTGATGGATGCTTTGCAAATCCGCAACACGGCAGAATTGGTGGTTTATGCGATCCGGCATGGGCTGGTGAGCCTGACATGAGGCGCAGGGATTTGTTGATTGGGGCGGCACCGTTACTTGCGGCTAGCGGACCTGGATTTCAGCTGGTGGATGTGACGCAAAAGGCTGGACTTGATTTTCAGCACAACACGGGGAGCTTTGGGGCAAAGTATTTACCGGAGACGATGGGACCAGGATGCGCGTTTGTCGATTATGACAACGATGGATGGCTGGATATTTTGCTGGTGAATGGACGGGATTGGCCGGGGCACCGGAGACAGCGATCCACGTTGCGCCTGTACCGGAACAACAGAAACGGGACCTTTACTGACGTTACGAAGAGTGCAGGGCTTGATGTTGAGATGTACGGAATGGGTGTGGCTGTAGGGGATTTTGACAATGATGGCTGGCCCGATCTCTATGTCACCGGGGTGGGGCAGAACCGCTTGTTTCGTAATACCGGGCGGGGATCGTTTGTCGATGTGACAGTGGCAGCGGGGCTCGGCAATCGGAGCGCATTTTCGACCTCGGCAATGTGGTTTGATTTTGATCGCGACGGACACCTCGATCTCTTCGTTTGTAACTATGTGCGATGGACACCGGAGCAGGATGTGTTTTGCAGTGTAGACGGGAGCAAGAAGTCGTTCTGCACGCCGGAGGCGTATCGAGGGTCGACATGCTGGCTATTCCGGAATCGCGGGAATGGGACCTTTGAAGATGTGACAGCGAAGAGCGGGATCTTTGATGCATCGGCAAAATCGTTGGGTGTCGCGCTGCTCGACATGGATCAGGACGGATGGCCAGATGTCTTTGTGGCGAATGATACGCAGCCAAACAAGCTGTACCGGAACAATCGGGATGGCACGTTTCGCGAGATAGCAGTGCGAGCAGGAGTGGCATTCAGCGAAGATGGGCGGGCACGTGCCGGCATGGGTGTGGATGTGGGGGATTACCGGAGGACTGGACGGGAAGGCATTGCGGTAACGAATTTCGACAACGAAATGATGGGGCTTTATGAGGCAAATGGTGGAGTGTTTTTGGACCGCGCTCAGGTGGCGGGGGTAGGAGCTAGTTCGCGGAAGAGACTGGGCTTTGGATGTTTGTTTCTGGATGCCGACCTTGATGGCCATCTCGATCTACTGGCAGTGAATGGACACATTGACGATTCCGTCAGAAAACTGCCGGAAGGGGTGGCGCATGCACAGCCGCCGCATCTGTTTTTGAATGACGGGACGGGAAAATTTCGAGATGCGGCCGCAGAGGTTGGTAGCGATTTTTCGTCTCCGAAAATTGCGCGTGGATTGGCAGTCGGGGACTTTGACAATGATGGCGACCTTGATGTTCTGGTGACGACGAACGGTGGAGCGGCATATCTGTATCGCAACGATGTGAGTAATGGAAATCGTTCCATCCGATTTCGTCTAGAGGGCAAGAAGTCAAACCGAGACGGGATTGGGGCAGTGGTGCATGTACATGACAGCGGCGGGCAACAGATGCGGATGGTGAGGAGCGGGTCCAGTTACCTGTCGTCGTCCGAGAAGTCGCTGAGCTTTGGAGTTGGGCGGCAGACGATGGTGGAACGGGTAGTGATCTATTGGCCGAGTGGAGGCGTGCAAGAGTTCAAAAAGCTAGCGACAGGGCGGAGCTACCGCTGTATTGAAGGCGAAGGAATCCGCTAGTAGATTTCAACTATTGCAAGGGCTGCGGCATTGCCTGTAAGATTCGGCGATGTCAAAAAAGCATTTCTTTCTGGGTTTGTTTTCGCTTGCTGTTTGGGCGCAGGACCCTGTCGCTTCGATTGAGGGCACAGTTGTCGACCGGTCTGGTGCCCGGGTCAACGATGCGAAGGTAACCATGCGAAAGCTTGACACCGGGCTACTAATGACAGTGAAGAGCGAAAGCGGGCGTTACCGGATCAGCATGTTGCCGGTAGGACTTTATGAATTGAATGTCGCGGCGCAAGGCTTTGCGACATTCCTGCAGACACCGATTGCCCTGGAAGTTAGCCAGGTGGCGAGGCTGGACGTGCTGCTGGAACTGGCGGGAGTGAAACAATCGGTGAGTGTAAGTGCCGATGTTTCGCTCGTGGATACAGCAAGTAACGCGATAGGCAAGACGGTGACGACGAGGGAAATTCTCGATCTGCCATTGAATGGTCGCAACTTTACGCAGCTGGGATTGTTGCAGGCTGGTGTGGCAGCACTGACGAATGGCGTGAATACGGCGGGTGGATCTCTGCGGGGCGGTCAAGCTTATTCTGTGAATGGGCAGCGGCCGGAATCGAACAATTTTTTACTCGATGGGGCAAAGAACGTAAATCGGATGGATGGCGGATTTGCGCTGAGGCCACCTGTTGACTCGATTGTAGAGTTTCGCATTCTGACTCATACGGCCGCGCCGGAATATGGAGGGACGGCGGGGTCGAATACGAGCGTTGTGACAAAGTCAGGTGGGAATGAGATGCACGCGACGCTGTATGAATTTTTCCGCAACGACGTTTTTGATGCGCGAAATTTCTTTTCGCGAGAGGTTGAGCCGCTCAAGCAGAATCAATTTGGCGGGACGCTGGGAGGACCGATCCGGCAAAACAGACTATTCTATTTTGGATATGCGGAGGGGTTCAGAAACCGGCAGGGGATCACCCGTTCGTCGAATGTGCCAACACCAGAACAGAGGACTGGCAATTATTCGGGACGAGTGCCGCCACTGCTAAATCTGGCCGCTGGAGGGGTTCCCTACCCCGGAGGACAGGTGCCGGCCTCGCAATTCAATGGAGTGGGCCTCAAGGCGGCTGCGCTGTATCCAATGGGCAATACAACGCCATCGGTGTACACAGGAACAGTAGTGACAGAGAACGAATCGAATCAGGCGGGAGGTCGTGTGGATTGGCTCGCCTCGGATCGAGATCAAATGCATGTGCGCTATTCATTCAGCGACGGATACAATTTGAACCCTATTTCAATACGCGGATCAGACTTACCTGGCTTTCCGGTGAAGGACAACATCACGACCAATTCGCTGGCGATGAACGAGACGCATGTTGTAACGCCGCATGTCGTGAATGCGTTTCGGGTAGCGCTATTCCGGCATGAGTTTTTGTTTGATCAACGGCAGGTACATACGTCACCGCGCGAGTTTGGATTCAACTTCGACTCGACTTCTGCAGCAGGTCAGAGTGTGCCGTTCTTCAACGTAAACGGGTACTCGCCCGTGGGTGGAGCCATCACGGGACCGCGCACGTCAGCGCAGTCTAGCGGAGAAGTTTACGACGCGGTGAATTGGGTGAAGGGCAGGCATTCGTGGAAGTTTGGCGGAGAGTTGCGAAGAGTGCACTTAAACATGTTTCAGGCGATTGCTCCGAATGCATTTTTTGTGTTTGCCCCATCGTTTCCGACCAACGATGCATTTGCGAATTTACTAATGGGGCGCCCTGTTGTTTTTTATCAGGGGCTGGGTGATTTGTCGCGCGGATTAAGGGCGTGGGAATCGGCTTTGTTCGCACAGGATGAGTGGCGAGTGAATCGCAAACTGACAGTGAACTTTGGCATGAGGTGGGAGGTGAACACCCCGTTTACGGAGGTGCGTGACCGCTTAAATGCGTTTGTGCCGGGAGTGCAATCCCGAGTGTTTCCAGATGCGCCGATGGGGTTGCTGTTTCCTGGTGATGCAGGGATAGGCTCTGGCATTGCACCCGTGTCCTATCGGGGATTGATGCCACGCGTGGGCCTGGCCTGGAATCCGGATGGACGGGGGTTAACGAGCATCCGGGCAAGTTACGGGATCTTCTTTGATCCACTGGCGAATGGGTCTGGGGTTGCTTCGCAAGTGCCGGTGAGTTCGACTCCATGGACGCAACTGGTGCAATTCAGCGGGCCGGGAGTGAATTTTACTGATCCCTATGCGGGAACGGGCAAGCCTCAGGCGAACACGTTTTCGCGACCGTTGACGCTGGTTGTAATGGACAAGAATGCGCTGGCACCTTATGCACAAAACTGGAACTTCTCTGTGCAGCGATCACTGCTCGAAAACTATTTGCTTGATGTTCGTTACGTAGGGAGCAAGGCTACACGGCTACCTCGCAATATTGAGGCGAACCCGGCGGTGCTTTTGCCAGGTGCTACGTCGAGCAATGCCGACCGCAGGCGGCAATATGCAAATTGTCCGGCAGTCGGAACTTGTGACTTTACGCACGTGGAGATGCTGAGCTTTGTGACGAACTCTACCTATCATGCCGGGCAAGTGAGCTTGAGCCGACGCTTCCATTCGGGACTGGGCTTCAACGCTTCGTACTGGTTCTCGAAGACTCTTGATTATCTATCGGCGATGAACCTTGGCGGTGCGGCGGCAAGGCCGCTTGCGGGAGAGAATGACATTGCTCAAAATCCTTTTGACTTGCGGGCCGAGCATGGGCGTTCTTTGTTTGATGCGCGGCACCGTTTTGTGTTGAGCGGCAGTTGGGAGATTGGCAAGGTAAAGAACGCGAATGGGCTGACGCGTGTTGCGTTGAATGGCTGGCAATTGAATGGCATCTTGTCGTTGAATTCAGGCTCGCCGTTTACGGTGTTTGATACAACCAATGTTTCGCTACAGGCATCGCATCCGCCTATTTCCGGTTATAGCGGAAGCAGGCCAGATGCGATTTCAGATCCGAACCAGGGGCCACGCACGGTGGAGCAATGGGTAAGCCGGACAGCATTCCGGAGACTGGATCCGGCGACGGAGGCGGGGCGATTTGGGGATGCGGGCCGCAATACGGTTCAGGGGCCGGGCTTTGCGAATCTGGATCTTTCGCTTCTGAAGTTGTTTGCGTTGACAGAAAGAACGAGGTTGCAATTTCGTGCGGAGTGCTTCAATGTGGCGAATCATGCAAACTTCGCCGTTCCGGTGAGTGATTTGAATTCGAGAAACTTCGGGAGGGTGCTGGAGGCGGGGCCGTCGCGGCTGTTTCAACTGGCGTTGAAGGTTGTGTTTTAGGCATGGGACCTTGCTTCCGCAGTGTCTAAGATTGGTTGTTGCAGCATCATTGTCTCCCAAGCGCCGGACAGCTTAATAGTGCGGATTCTGGAAACCAGAGGCAGAGCTACTGAGTATCCGTTAGCCTGCCTGCAATTGCTATTAGGCTGGGGCGATTATTCGATCATGGAAATCGGGATGTGCCGAAAGGCGAAAGTCGCGCAGATTGAAAGTAATGACGCGGTCGAAGGTTGCCTTGGTTGCGCAGGCCAGATGTAGCGCATCGTGGACCCTAGCACCGGAGATTCCACGCAAAGCGCAACCCTTAATGGTTGGTTTAGTTTCACGAGCAGTGAGAGAGACCAATTCTGTTGACGGACCGATCATACTCTCAATCAACTGGAAAGCCTCGGTGGGGTGTACTGGCGGCCTGAAGGGCGCCCTGGTCAATACCGAGTACACTTCGGCCAAAGTGTGGGTTGATGTGCAGGCTTCGTGTTTTGATTTTATGAGACTTTGAAAAATTGCTCTGGCAGGAACGTTTTGCGGGTGGGCTTCGATTGCGGCAGCAATGAATATCGAGGTGTCAAAGTAAAACCTCATAGACCCAGCAATCGTCTGTCGCGGTCACTGCGCTCATCATCGATGAGGCGGCTCCAATCAAAGGAAGCAGGAAGTGAACCGGTGTGGACCAAGAAGTCGTCTTTACGGATCAAGGAGGACTTGGGTGATGCGTTTTTCAGTATCAGCCCCGCAGCGGTTTCGAAGAGTTCGACATCTCCACCTTGTACGAACCCCATGCGATCCCGAATCAGCTTGGGTAGAACAACACGAGCTGCTTTGCCGATCTTGAGCGTTATGCCATTATTGTCTGGCAAATGGCATTGAAGTTGCCATTCGCTCATTTTCGGGCAGGCGCATCTTGAGGCGCCTGCCCATCTTGCAATTAACTACTTGCCGGATGCGAAGCAGTAGAAGAGACCGGCTCCGCCTGTGGCGACCAGATTTTCCTGACTGCAGCCACGGGAGGGGTGAGCAGAAATCCAGGAGATGCCGCCGCCGTTGCGGTCGTGGTGGCCAACTTGAGCAGTACCTTCGCCGCCGGAAGTCCAGTTCTTGCAGGTGTGGTCTGCGCCATCCGTGAAGGCACGGCCGTCGTACATAGAGCCCGTGAGGATGTCGTGCATGAGTGGCTGAGCCCCGACGGCATTCACAGGGTCCCCCTTTTCGGTGATCGCGTTGTTCTTGGTGACAAGATTGCCGAGGTTGGCGAGTTCAAGAGTGTCGCCCTGAAGATGGGCGATATCGCGGGCGACCGCAGCGCCTTTGGCGTTATGCCAGGGACCAGCGCCGATACGGTCGCGAGCATTGACAGCAGGCTTGCCGTTTGCGGCGGAAGTGCTTAGATAAGCTTTCCAGGTCTTGTTGGTGGAGCCGGCTGCTTCAGCCAGTTTTTGACAGTGGGCGTCGGCCCCGCTGAGGCCTCCGAGGTTAGCACCGTTGCCCATTCCTACGCTAGTGAGGAAGAAGCTCATGGGAGCGGGGGCTTGTTTCTGTGCTGGCTGCTGGGCCAGGAGGGTGAGTGCGCTGAGAGCGAAAAAGAGTGGTTTCATTGATTCCTTAGATCCTCTGTAGAGCCTACTACGAAGTTTGGTGTTGGGGGAAGGGGTCTATTCGTCATTCCCTAAATACCGAGTGTTAAAAAGTAAATCGAAGTTGCAGACGAAAGGTGCGGCCGTCGTTGAGAGTGTTGGTAATAACGCCGAAGTTGGGGTCGGTGAGGGAGTTGCCGGGCTCGGCGAATTGCGGTGTGTTCGAAAGGTTAATTGACTCGATACGAAAGTTCATTTTGACTTCGCCGGGGAGAGACCAGTCGGCATTGAGGCTCGCGTTCAGGTTACGGATGTGACCGCGACGAAAGACGTTGCGTCCCAAGTTCCCGGCCAGTTGGCCAACTGGAATAAAAGCGAAGGCGGACTTCGGCAGGAGTTGTCTGGACTGATCGGGGTTGCCAATCGTGCGGCCAAGAATGGATGGGTCGAGGAGATTTGGGCGGTCGCCTGAGATGCCGTCGACATTCCCAAACCCGGGAGCATCGGAGCCCGTCTTGAGACCAAAAGGAGTTCCGGTTTTGGCGAGGTAGACGCTATTGATTGACCAGCGGCCGATGCGCTTGCCGCCGTATGGGATCAAGTAACTGCCACGGGCGAGAAAGGCGTGAGGCTGGTCGAAGTCGCTACGTCCGCGAAGATCTTTATGGGTTTCGAATTGACTTTGGCTCCGATTGTTGAAGCCGTCGTTGTCATAGGCAGTGTTGGTGTAGCTCGAGCCAAGATCCAAAGATTTCGAGAAGGCGTAGGCAGTTTCAATTGAAGCACCGTGCCAGCGAGGGATAGTCAGAGATGTTTTGAAGGCGTCGTAGTAGCTGCGGGAGCCACCCGTGGTGTAGCGGATATCCGCGTATTGGGCAAGTTGGCGACGCTCATCGACATTGCCCGAAGTAGGAGTGATACCAGGAAACTGGCGGGCACGATTCAAGTACCAGCGTTGCAGCAGTTTGAGGCCGCGGCTTCCGATGTAACCTGTTTCGAAGCGTATGCTCTTGGTCAGGTTGAACTCCCATTTGAAGTTGTACTGGTGGGCGTAAGGGCTGACCATGTCGGTCGCGAAAGCGTAGAGAACAGTGCGTCCCGCCTGGGAAATGTCGGCGGGCAATTTGCTCAAGGGGTTGAGCGGGTCTGGATCGGGGATAACGAGTTTGATGTTGTTGGGCGCGTTGAAACGAATGGACTGGAAGGTGACGGGAAAAATTTCTCCATAGTGAAGGCCGTAGGCGGCTCGAATCACGCCCCATTTGCTATTGACCGATGGACGCCAAGCGAGGCCTAGCGTGGGTCCGAAGTTGTTGTTGTCAGAGGAATAGGCGAAGGTATTGAGATTGTTGACTTCAACTGGCCGCGAGATGGGTCTGTAGTTTAAGCCGTAACTGATGGTGAGACGAGAATGTGCTTGCCAGGTATCACCGGCGAAAAAGAAATTGTCCCAATTGCGAAAGCCTCGCTGCAGCGGTTTGATCGCTATGGAGATGTAGTAAAAGATTGGAATGCCAAGGCGGAGGTTGGTGATGGCGTCGTTGCCGAGATTGTTCGAAAACTGGATTGCGCCCAGTTGGGAGTCGCCTTCGTAGCCGTTGAATTGGCGGCGAAGAATCTCGAAGCCAGCGGAGAAATTGTGCTGACCGCGAGTCTGACGCCATTGGCCCGCGTATCGGAATTTATTTTCGACGCGATCAATGGGGACGGCGTTTTGCGGATTGATGGGAGTGAGGACGCCGGAAATGAATATCTGGGGACCGAGATTGTTTGGTTCGGGGACGATGAGGGTACGGACTCGATCAAACCCTACTGCGAAGCTGGTGATAGTGGAGGCGGACCATGCCCTATTCCAAGTGAGGTTGGAGCGGTTGGAACGAGTAGTAGTATCAGGATTTTGACCTTTTACGAGTTGGAAAGCAACTACTTTCTGGGTGAGATAAGCGTGGCGTAGCGTGATGCTGTCTTTGCTGCCAAGGCGCTGATCCAGGCGACCGCTGAGCGCATCGTTGCTGATTGACTGCGGGGAGTTTGTGTTCAACATGCGCGGGTCGATGTCTGGACGATTGGGAGTATCGAGCGGATAAAGATTAAGGATGCTCTGGACGTAAGCACGGATAGCAGGATCAGTTGCGAGTGGTGTGCGTTCGTTGGCTCTTGGGATTAGAACATTGCCGTTGACTTGGCCCCGCAGACGCTTCTGGCTGCCTTCGATGGCGAACGAAGTGTTTTTGTGGAGTGGGCCGCCGAAAGAAAAGCCATAGTCGTTGTCGCGAGCGGGTTTGACATTGCCCACCTGAAAGAAGCTGCGGGCGGTGAGGATGGAATTCTGGTGGGCCCAGTAGACGTTTCCGTGCCAGGCATCCCTGAGCGCGGCAAGAAGCGCGAGGGGAGTAGTGGGATTGCCACCATACTCGGACCCGAAGTAGTTTTTGGCAGGCTCAAAGACGCTGATAAAAGAAGCTGTTACACCGAGACGGGTGTTTAGCTCTTTGACGGCGTTGTTATCGATGAGATTGAACTGGATGTTCTCGTTGCGGCGGGATTCGCCGGACTTGGTGTCTGTCTGACCGAGCAGGTTCAGTTGAGTGCGAGCAGCAGTTTGCTCGCCGGGCATTTCAGAATTGGGTGTGGCGGGAGTCTGGTCTTTCGTTGCCGGACTGGGGCTCAGAGCGAAGGAGGACATCGCCAACAGCAACAGAGCAGTGGAACGCATTAGGAAATCTCAGTTTAACAAAAGAACAGAATCGGACAGTTGGCAGTCTTGTCTCATACAAGATGAGCCTGAAGGAAAGAGCGATTCTCATACAAGATGAGCCTGAAGGCAGAGAGGTGGCAGAAGCTGGGGATTGATCATCAGCATGCAAGGTGGCGAGAAACTGAGCCTGGAGCAGATCCGGG
>JANXLY010000333.1 GCA_025354885.1 Acidobacteriota bacterium
GGATTGGGACTGGGGCAGCGCCGGCTAGAGCTTGTTGGCAGAGGAGTTCGGTGGCAGGTTCTGGTTCGACGCCGAGTTCGGACTGGAGGGCCTAGCGGCAGAGTTTGTACTGATTGAGAGCGAGATGGCGTTGGCCGGCTGCAAGGTGGATCGAGATCAGGCGGCGACTGGCGTCTTCATTGGCGTCTTCATTGGCGGGAGCGAGGGCGAGGAGTCGTTCGAGGGTTTCTTTGGCCAGAGTGGATTGACCGGCTTGCTGTTGAGCGGCAGAGAGACGGTCAAGGACACGCTCGAAAAGGGAGCGCAGTTGTTCGCGGCGGATGGTTGCCTAGTCTTCGTATCGATCTTCTTCCAGAAGGTCGCCAGTATAGAGAGCAGCGGCGGCAGAGAGTGAGGCGACAGTGGATTGGTCGATCGCTTGAGAAGCTGCGTCTTCAAACAAATCGGCATCGATTTGGAGACCGCCATCGTCCTGGAGGATGACGAGCTGGTTCTGGGTCTGAAGGAAGCGGGAAGCGGCACCACTGTCGAGAGACGGCTCTAGCGCACGGCGTGCGGCGTGGATGGCTTTGTGGAGATTGTTAAGGGCGGATTCGCCGTCCATTTCGGGCCAGAGGAGTTCCATCAATTGCTCGCGATGGAGTTGGTGGGTGCGTTCGAGGGCAAGAATCTTCAGGAGGGATTTGGACTTGCGGTGGGACCATGAGGAATCATCCAGCAGTTCGCCATCGACGAATACTCGGAATGATCCGAGCAGACGCAGATCGAGTGAAGGGGTGGCGGGCACGCGAGACTATCTTAACGCGGAAGTATTGAAATGAATATCGAGGCGGGTCGCGAGGAGTCGGCGAGCCTGCATGTCTCAGACATGTTCTGTTGAGATCGGTTTTCGCCAAGGCCATCTCGCCATTGAGCTTTGCTTTGCTGAGTCGGTCGCCCCTGGGATTCTGAATTTGAATGGGGTGGTCACAGCCGCTGGGGACGAGAGTGAAGGCTGATTCCACGAAGCGTCTGCTCGAGTCTGGGGCTCCAGATTTGCCAGTCTGCCCGATTGCCAACTTCCTCGCGGAAGGGCAAATGAAAAGCGCCGGCAATCCACGCTATCGAAAGAATCCATCGACTCAGACGACTTCGATTCCCCATCGCAAGCTCCAACAGGCTAAATTAAGAGTTAGATTCCCCTCAGCAATGATTACTACGAAGCCAGAGATTCAGGTCGACGTCCATTCCCAAGAGACGTCCGAGTGGCTGGAAGCCCTCGACCAAGTCGTCGACGTTACAGGTCCGGAGCGCGCCAGCGAACTGCTGCAGCAGCTCATGACCAGAGCAGCGCAGTTGGGGGTAACAGCCCCGTTGCGATTGAACACGCCGTACATCAACACAATTCCCGTGTGGGAAGAAGTACCCTACCCGGGCGATCTCGAAATGGAGAGGCGCATCAAGGCTCTCGTTCGATGGAACGCCATGGCAATGGTGGCAAGGGCCAATAAGTACGACGATGGCATCGGTGGACACATATCCACATTTGCCTCATTGGCGACAATATCCGAAGTTGGATTCAACCATTTCTTTCGCGGTTCGATTCCAGCGGCAGATGGTTCTACACAGGCAGGCGATTTCGTTTATTACCAGGGCCATGCTTCGCCTGGTATCTATTCGCGGGCCTTTCTTGAAGGACGACTCAACGAAGAGCATCTGGTCAACTTTCGCCACGAACTGCGGGATCAGGCTGGCTTGTCCAGCTATCCACACCCCTGGCTGATGCCGGAATTCTGGCAGTTTCCAACGGTTTCAATGGGACTTGGCCCGATCAATTCGATTTATCATGCACGATTCCTGCGATACCTCGAAAATCGCAACCTGATTCCTGTCACTGACCGCAAGGTGATCATGATTGGCGGCGACGGAGAATCGGATGAGCCAGAGTCGCTGGGAGCGCTCACGCTGGCTTCGCGCGAGAAGCTCGACAACCTCATCTTTATCATCAACTGCAACCTGCAGCGACTGGATGGCCCAGTCCGTGGCAATGGTTCCATTATTCAGGAACTCGAAGGTGCCTTCCGTGGAGCTGGCTGGAACACGATCAAGTGCCTCTGGGGTTCGAACTGGGATCCGCTCTTTGCGAAAGACAAATCCGGCATTCTCATCAAGCGCATGGCGGAATGCGTGGACGGTGAATATCAGAACTTCAAGGTCAAAGGTCCGGCTTACGCGCGTAGTGAATTCTTCGGCAAGTATCCCGAATTGGCAGATTTGGTCGCCGACATGAGCGACGAACAGATTGGCAGCCTGAAACGTGGTGGTCACGATTCGGTCAAGGTCTACAACGCGCTCAAGAGGGCTTACGAACACCGTGGAGGCCCCACTGTCATCCTGATGAAGACCATCAAGGGATACGGCATGGGTGAAGCAGGCGAAGGCAAGAATGTAGCCCACAACCAGAAGAAGCTGAACGAGAGCGAACTCGAGTATGTTCGCAAGCGTTTCAACATCCCAGTGCCCGCAGAAGCCACCATGACTGCCAGCTTCTACAGGCCGGAAGAAAACTCTCCCGAAGCCCTGTACATCAAGAAGCAGCGGGCTGCCATGGGTGGCCCGATCCCGGCACGCAACGAAGGAAACTGGTCGCTTGAAGCCCCGGCGATGAGTGCCTTTACCGAATCGACGGAAGGCTCGAGCGGCCGTCCGGCATCAACAACAGCCGCCTTTGTTGGCATTCTCAAGACACTGCTCAAAGAGAAGAGCCTGGCCAAGTACCTTGTGCCGATCGTCCCTGACGAAGCCCGAACGTTTGGTATGGAGTCTCTCTTTCGCCAGGTTGGTATTTACGCCAGCCAAGGGCAGCTCTATAAACCTGTGGATGGAGACATGTTCCTTTATTACAAGGAATCGCGGGATGGCCAGATCCTCGAAGAAGGTATTACCGAAGCAGGTTCGATGGCCAGTTTCACCGCTGCGGGAACTGCCTACGCCAATCTCAACACGCCGATGATTCCCTTCTACATCTACTATTCGATGTTCGGGTTTCAGCGTGTTGGCGACCAGGTTTGGGCCTTTGCGGATTCACGTGGCAAGGGCTTCATGATTGGCGGAACTGCTGGTCGATCCACTCTAAACGGGGAAGGCTTGCAGCATCAGGATGGGCATTCGCAGATGCTGTTTAGTGTTGTTCCGACCTGTCAGTGTTACGACCCTGCTTATGCCTACGAACTCGCCGTAATTATCCAGGACGGGATTCGCCGCATGTATGAGAACCGCGAACACGTGTTCTACTACGTCACCTGTTACAACGAGAACTATCCCCAGCCTCCAATGCCGAGTGATGTTCCGAACATCGAAGATGGAATTCGCCGCGGCATTTACAAGCTGCGCAAGTCTTCTCTTGGAGAAGCGGTGATTCAACTTTGGGGATCGGGGCCGATGCTCAACGAAGCACTGCGCGCTCAGGAGATTCTTGCCCAGAAATACAATATTGCTGCAGACGTGTGGTCTGTTACGAGTTACGTAAATCTGCGCCGCGACGCAGTTGAAGTAGAGCGCTGGAACAGGCTGCATCCCAACGAATCCCCGCGACGTCCGCATGTCGTGCAGATGCTCGATGGCTCGAACGGACCCATCATTGCTTCGAGCGAATACATGAAGGTTCTGGCCGATCAGCTTGCCCCCTGGCTTGGTGGCAGACTCAATGCACTTGGCACGGATGGTTTTGGCCGTTCCGAGAATCGCGAACACCTGCGCCGATTCTTTGAAATTGATGCAGAATCTATTGCGGGTGCAGCGCTGTCCAGTCTGGCCCGTGACGGTAAGATGGATGCTAATGCTGCAGCTCAAGCGATTCGCGATCTTGGCCTCGATCCAGAGGCCCAAAACCCGGCTACTCGGTAATCTTTTTCTCCTTGGTGTTACTGGCTTTGGTGCCGATACGGCGCTGGACCGGTATGTCAAGGCTCCCGATTCTTCGTACAAATGGAACGCCGCTGGCTCAACCAATGTCAGCGGCGTTTCTGTCACATTGCTAGAAATGACGAGCCAGACCTGGCGTACGGAAAAGGAAGTCGATAAGCCGGTCTGGAAGCACTTTCTGCAGGTATATAAGCCGGCAAACGCGAAGCCTGGTCTAGCGCTGTTGTGGGTTTCCGGCGGCAACAACCGAGGCAGCAAGCCCAACGCCGATCCCCTGATGATCGCAATCGCCAAAGACAGTGGGATGATTACGGCTGAGTTGAGGCAGATCCCCAGCGAACCGCTTACTTTTGCCGGGGAAACAAAGGCCCGCAGTGAAGACGGAATCATCGCCTACACCTGGGACAAGTATCTGAAGGGCGGCGACGACCAGTGGCCCTTGCGCCTGCCGATGACCAAAGCCGGGGTGCGCGCTATGGATACCGTTACGGCGTTTCTGAAGACGAAAGAAGGCGGTGAGATGAATATCGATCGCTACATTGTGGGAGGTGCGTCCAAGCGCGGCTGGACCACCTGGACGATTGGCGCGGTCGACAAGCGCGTTGTAGCTATCGCGCCGATGGTGATCGACCTTTTGAATATGGTGCCGAGCTTCAAGCATCACTACCGGTCTTATGGCTTCTGGGCACCGGCGATACAGGATTATGTCGATTTGCGTATCCCTGATTCTTTCAACACCAAGCGCTTCAAGGAGCTGATGAGGATTGAAGAGCCCTATGAGTATCGTGACCGGCTGACGATGCCAAAGTTGCTGATCAACTCGGCTGGAGACGACTTCTTTCTCCCCGACAGTTCCCAGTTTTACTACAACAAGCTCAAGGGCGAAAAACATATCCGCTACATGCCCAATACGCGTCACAATCTGGAACCGATTGGTGTGGTTGCAAGCCTTGTCGCTTTTATGGATTCGATCGCCAATAACCGGCCACGGCCTGAATTCGAGTGGAAGGTGAGCAAGTCCGATGGCGCGATTCAGCTCAAAACGAAACAGGCACCCAAGGAAGTGAAGCTCTGGCAGATTTCAAACGCCAAGTCTCGCGACTTCAGGCTCTCCACCACTGGCGCCAAATGGAGCTCTGAAAAGGTAGCGCTAGTAGATGGGAAGTACACGGCACGAGTCGCAAAACCCGCCAGTGGGTACACTGCCTTTTTCGTAGAGATGATCTATGACTCGGGCTCGAAGCATCCGCACACATTCACTACGGAAGTAAGTGTTGTACCTAACGTTTATCCCTTCCCCGCGCCAAAGCCGGGGGACGGACTACCTCCGAAGCCTTAATGTTCCTGAGCCTGGAGAAAGCGACTGCCTGGAGCCGCTTTATAAGGAAAAACTTTGTTTGAGTCTAGGGTATTTACTAATGCAAAATTCATGCCCAACTCTTATCCTAGGGAGAAGATGCTTCTTTTTGTCCTGCTGCCCTCACTGACTCTTTTTTCACAAATTGGCCCTGGAATCCCTGATGAATCGCGTTCCCCGATGTCGATCAGGATGAATGCTGCATCCAAGTGCAGCGTGACGATCAGCGGAAGTGCCTGGGTTGGTCGGCAGACCATCAAAGGGGGCACTATGGAAGTTCGGGATTTGAGTGGGGCCGGCATTGCAGCAGTGTCGGGAGTGTTGCGTTTCCAGTTTTCGAATGGACGCTATCAGGATCAGAACTGGCGACATAACACGGTTGGTTTTCCGGCAGCCAACATCAAGATTGCGCCAGAAGAAATGCAGTTCACTCCAGGCCTTTCCTCTCCAACGAAAATTGAAGGTATTGTGACAGGTGTGTATTTCGCCAACGGTGAAGTTTGCGGCGAAACAGGGCAATCGGTGAAAGATCGATTTACGCGAACAATGAACGATGTGCGGAAAGATGCCGAAGAAGTCAGTAACATTGCGGCCGCACTCCCTGCCAAACTGTTTTACGAAGCCGTGCGGGATGGGGTGCTGCCGGTCGGTCCTTACTCAAGGTCTTCAGTAGCTGCGACAAACTCTCTACTCCATACAAAGCTGATCGGCCCGGACGGGAAATTGATTGGTGAGTACAAAGAATGGATCAAGCACTGGCAGGATTCGCTGAAGCCTGCCAAACCAGCTCGCCCGACACGATAGTCGCCACCGCGCGACCGGTAAAAGTGGTCGCATCGAAGGGTGAATTGCGCGACTTCGATGGAGACTTGTTGACGTCATAGGTCCATCTGGATTGCGGATCGAGAATCGTCACATCAGCAGGTAGCCCAGGGGAAAGCGATCCGCGGTTCAACTTGAGAATTGAGGCTGGACCTGTGGTGAACAACTCGATCATGCGCTGGATCGAAATGTGTCCTGGATAAACCAGACGCTCGAGAGTGATGGCGATCGCTGTTTCGAGCCCGAGGATACCGAAGGGGCAGCGCTCAAATTCCTGCATCTTGTCGGTTACGCTGTGCGGCGCATGATCGGTTGCAATAGCATCAATGACACCAGCCTTGATGCCCTCGATCATCGCTTGGACATCGTGCGAGCAACGGATGGGGGGCTTCATTTTGTAATTCGAATCGTAGGGGATGATCTCAAGGTCATGAATCGCGAAGTGGTGTGGGGTGACTTCGCAGCTCACGCGCAAGCCTCGCCGCTTCGCTTCGGCAACCATCTTGATCGCGTTCTTGGTCGAGATGTGAGCGACGTGATAGCGTGCACCTGTAACCTCTGCGAGCAAGAGGTCTCTCGCGACCATGACGTCTTCTGAGCAGGCAGGGATTCCACGCAAACCATAGCGGAGAGAGACTTTGCCTTCGTGCATTTCTCCACCAGCAGAGAGGTTCAAATCCTCGCAATGGTCGATGACGAGAATATCGAAACTGGAGGCGATCTCCATGGCCCGACGCATCACGCGGGAATTCATCACCGGACGCCCGTCGTCGGAAATCGCGACAGTTCCTGCTGCCTGCATTGCACCGATGGATGCGAGCTCTTCGCCCGCGCTGCCCTTTGTGATCGCGCCAATGGGAAAAACATTCACCTTTGCCACTGCGAGGGCGCGCTCAATTATGTAGCGAGTGAGATGAGGTGTATCGTTGACGGGGTTAGTGTTGGGCATACAACAGATGCTGGTGAAGCCACCTGCTGCGGCGCAACGTGAGCCCGACTCGATGGTCTCCGAGCTTTCAAATCCAGGCTCGCGCAGATGGACATGCATGTCGATAAAGCCCGGAGCAACGATAAGACCCGTTGCGTCGAATTCTTTGGCACCACGAGAAGGAAGACTGCCTCCAACGCCGCGGATGATTCCGTTTGCGAGGAGCACGTCGGCGATACGGTCGATACCGTTCGCGGGGTCGATCACGCGACCATTGCGAATGAGAAGCTTTGGCATTACTGCAAGACCCTTTCGAGGACAGCCATGCGGACGGCGATGCCATTCTCAACCTGACTCAGAATGACGGAGCGGGAAGAGTCGGCCACTTCGGTCGAGATCTCACGGCCGCGATTCATGGGGCCGGGATGCATGACAATGGCATCGGGCTTGGCAAGAGCCAGATTTTCGGCGCGCAGGCCGTAAAAACGGGAATATTCACCTGCGGGGAAATTCGTTTCATTCTGGCGTTCGAGTTGGACACGGAGCATCATGATGATGTCGGTGTTGCGGAGCGCCTGCTTGATGTCATAAGTAATGGACACGCCGGGGGCGAGATCTTTGAGGTCTTGGGGCACCAGCGGGGAGGGCCCGCAGAGCACGATGTCTACGCCGAATTTCGAGAGCAAATGGATGTTGGAACGAGCCACGCGGCTGTGAAGAATGTCGCCGATGATGGCGACGCGCAAGCCTTCGAGGCTTGGTCGATTATCGAGAATCGTTCGTGCATCGAGCAGCGCCTGCGTGGGATGTTCATGCTGGCCATCACCGGCATTGATGATGGGGATGGGTAAGTGACGGGCAAGGAAGTGGGGCGCGCCGGAAGCAGCATGGCGCATCACGATCACGTCGGGGCGCATGGCGCTGAGAGTACTGACCGTATCGAGAAGGGTCTCGCCCTTCGATACGCTGGAGCCCTGGGAGCTGATCGAAATGGCGTCAGCACCGAGACGCTTGGCGGCGATCTCGAAACTGATGCGAGTTCTAGTGGATGCTTCAAAAAACAGATTGACGACGAGGCGGCCGTCGAGGAGATCAAGACGCTTTTCGCGCATTTGCTGCAAGGGCTGAAAGTCCTTGGCACGCTGGAGCAGAGACTCGATTTCGGAACGGCCGAGGGCCTCGATATCGAGGAGGCCTTTGGTCATAGTTACACCTTTTCGACGAGCAGAACTTTTTCAATCCCGTCGATTTCACGGAGCTTTACTTCAATGATCTCATTGGTCGAGGTCTGCACCTTGCGGCCGACATAACGAGCCTCGATGGGAAGCTCGCGGTGCCCGCGATCAATGAGGCACAGCAGTTGCACCCGGGCAGGTCGACCGTGATCGAACAATGCATCGAGCGCGGCTCGGATGGTGCGCCCAGTGTAGAGAACGTCGTCTGTGAGGATGATGTCCATACCCGTAATATCGAAGCTGATCTCGGTAGCGTTGATGACAGGTTTGGCACCGACGGTTGTGAGGTCATCCCGGTAGAGGTTGATGTCGAGAATGCCGACAGGAATTTCGAGCTTTTCGAGTTCTGAAATTTTGTGGGTCAGCCGCTGGGCGATGGGCACGCCCCTGCGGCGGATGCCGATGAAGGCAAGCTTGGAAAGGTCGTCGGACTTCTCGAGAATTTCGTGGGCGAGCCGGACCAAGGTCCGGTCCATTTCGGAAGCCGACATGAGTTGTGCTTTTTCGCGGGTCGCGCTCATGATTTTCTCCAAGCTAGCATAGGCAAACCCATGGGTCCGCAAAAAGTGGAAAGCATACGGAGGGAAGGGGCTTAAAATAGAGGCGCATGAAGAAACTGCTTTTGTTCACTGTCTTTGTTTTACGTGCGGGAGCTGCGGAGCCAGATGCGGCGCAGGTAAGAGGTTTGGTGGAAGCGGCACGCAAAGCGTGGGCAGTGCCGGGCGTGGGATTGGGCATCGTGAGGGATGACAAGACTATTTATCTCGCTGGGCACGGAGTGAAAGAAATGGGTAAGCCGGACGTGCTTACAGCGCATTCAACCTTTCAGATTGCATCAACGACCAAGGCGTTTACAAGCGCGGCAATCGCAATGCTGGTGGATGAGGGGAAGATGGATTGGGACGATCCAGTGCGAAAGCATCTCGACTACTTCCGACTCGCGGATCCACATGCCGATGCACTGGTAACGATACGCGACATTTTGTCGCACCGCACGGGGTTGCCACGACATGATGTTCTTTGGGGCAAGACAGGATTTGGGAGGGAGGATTTAATTCGCCGGATGGCATTTGCCAAAGCGACTGCGCCGTTTCGAAGCCTCTATCAGTATCAGAACCTGATGTTCACGAGCGCCGGCGAGGCGGCTGGAAAGGCGAGTGGTCTAGGATGGGATGCCTTTGTGCAGCAGCGCATTTTTGCACCGCTTGGAATGAAGGACAGCGCCACGCAATACGTCGAAATGATGCGTGGATCGGACATGGCAATTCCACACCTGAAGCGTGTCGAGAAAGTGTCAGTAAGCCAATGGGGCAACTACGACAACATCGGCGGAGCAGGGTGCATAGCGGCTAGCGTTGCTGACTTATCGCGCTGGTTGCAAATGCAGTTGGCGGGCGGGGTGTTTGAAGGACGGCGGATGGTGAGCGAAAAGAATCTGAGCGAGACGCATGCACCGCAAATGGTGAATCGACTCGTATCGCCGACCAGGGAACTGCAGCCCGACTACACGCAAACTACCTACGGCATGGGCTGGACAATCAATCACTATCGTGGGGAGATGCTGGTGATGCATTCGGGTGTATTGAACGGGTTCAGGGCATTGGTAACGATGGTTCCGCGCTTGAAACTAGGCTTTGTGGTGCTCGCAAATCTTGGCGGGACCAATCTCAATGAAGCCTTGACAAATACGCTGCTCGATGAATATCTTGGACTGCCCAAGGTTCGGGACTGGAACGCGCATATGTTGAGTGTCGTGAAGCGGAATGAAGAGACCGAAGCCAGAGAAAAGCGCGAAAAGGAAGAGGCGCGCAAGAAGGACACAAGACCGAGTTTGCCATTGAGCGCTTATGTGGGTTTGTATCATGAGGCGGCCTATGGGGAGGTGAAAGTACTGCTCGAAGACGGCAAGCTAAAGATGGAATGGGCACGTTTTCAAGGTGAAATGGAGCATTGGCAATACGACACCTGGCGGGTGAAAGAAGGCGGTAGCCTGAACAATGCGATGGCGAACTTTCAACTTGACGAGAAGGGTGTAGTTTCGCGTCTCAGTCTGTTGGGACAGAGCTTTTCGCGGAAGTGAAGACCGGATAGAGGACAGGCACCAGGAAGAGAGTGAGCAACGTTGCGCTGAAGAGCCCGCCGACGACAACGGAAGCGAGCGGGCGCTGCACTTCAGAGCCGGGCATCGTGGAGAAAGCCATCGGAAGAAAGCCGAAGGCCGCAACGAGGGCAGTCATCAGGACGGGACGCAAGCGTTGGACCGCGCCTTCTTCTACCGCATTCCGGATATCCGAATCTTCTCTGAGCTGGTTGATCGTGCTAACGAGAACGATTCCGTTCAGGACAGCAACGCCGAAGAGTGCGATGAAGCCGATGGAAGCGGACAGATTCAGATTCATTCCTCGGAGCCAGAGCATTCCGATGCCACCGATTGCCGAGAAGGGCACGGCGCAGAGGATCAGCAGGGACTGGGGTAACGACTTGAATGTCGCATAAAGCAGGCTGAGAATCAGCAGGAGTGAAAGCGGCAGGACGAGTGCCAGTCGCTTGGTGGCGCGCGCTTGATTTTCAAATTGCCCTCCCCAGCTAGTCCAGTAACCAGAGGGCAGTTGAATGATCGGTTTTAGCTTTGATTGTGCTTCGGCAACAACGCTGCCAAGGTCTCGGCCGCGCACGTTGAACTGCACGACGATTCGCTTCATACCGTTCTCACGCTGGATGATTTCGGCTCCTCGGCCTGCTTCGATGCGGGCGATCTCGTTAAGTCGCACTTGCGCTCCGCCAGGAGCCTTTATGAAGATGTCTCCAATATGGGAGATGTCCTCCCGGTAATAAGCTGGGAAGCGGAGCATGATCGGGAAACGACGCTGGCCTTCGACAAACTCAGAGACGAAAATACCACCACTCGAAGCATCAATGGCAGACTGGACATCTTCGATCGTAAGGCCATAGCGAGCGAGCGAGTTGCGATCAGGATCGACCCTGATTTCGGCCACGCCGGTTATGACTTCGGTCTGGAGATCGGCAACACCAGGGATGCTCGTGACGGCCTTTTCGGCTGTTTCAGCAAGGCGTTCCAGGGTGGGCGTGTCTTCACCGAAGATCTTGTAGGCAACATCCGCCTTAACGCCGGAAATGGTTTCGTCGAGACGCATCGCCATGGGCATGGTGAAGTTGAATTCCATGCCGGGCATCTCCTTGAGAGCGGCAGCCATGCGGTTGACGAGATCTTCTTTTTGCTCAGGTTTAAGCCACTTCTTGTCCTCTTTTAGATTGATGTAGATATCGGCTTCGTAGACACCCATCGCCTCTGTTGCGACGTCTGGACGGCCGAGTTTTGAAGTGACGCTTGCAACTTCAGGAAAGCGAAGCAAGATGCGCTCTACCTGTTTGCTGCCTTCGACAGAAAGGGAGACATTTATGCCAGGAAGCTTTTTTGTCTGGATCACAATCATACCTTCGTCGAGGCGAGGCATGAACTCTGTGCCGATGTAGGCGACGCTGCCGATTGCACCTGCGAGCAACAAGAGTGCAGCGGCGATCGTAACCCAGCGCCAATGCATGGCGATTCGGAGCAGGCGCCGATAGAGGACCTCGACGGCATGGAACCATCGCGATTCCTTTTCCTGGACCTTAGTTGCAAGGAAGAGACTGGCGAGAACAGGGACGCCGAAGAGGGCGAGCAGGAGTGAGCCAAAGAGGGCTGAGACAACAGAGATGGCCATGGGGCGGAACATGCGGCCTTCAAGATCCTGAAGGAAGAGAACAGGAAGATAGACAGCAATGATGATGAGTACGCCGAAAAGGATCGGCTTTGAAACTTCCTGCGCTGCCTCGCGAATCAATTGGATGCGGGGGAACTTGTGACCGTCAAGGTGGAGCCGGCGTATGATGTTCTCCATCATCACGACTGCACCATCGACAATCATTCCAAAGTCGATAGCTCCGAGGCTCATCAGATTGGCACTGATGCCGAAGAAAGCCATCCCCATAAAACCGAAGAGCATGGAGAATGGGATGATCGCTGCGACGATGAGGGCAGCGCGAATTTCTCCAAGAAATACAAAGAGGATCACTGCGACAAGGAGACCGGCTTCAAGGAGATTGCGCTGGACCGTCTTGAGCGTGATATCAATGACCTCGCTCTGATCGTAAAAGGGGATCAGTTGAACCCCCTTTGGCAACTGAATCGAGGCGAGGCGTTGTTTGACTCTGTCGAGGGTGGCGAGTGAATTTTCGCCGCGCAGCATAATGGCCATGCCGCAGACGGATTCGTTGGTGTTACGAATGACGGCACCCTGGCGGAGGGCGCCCTCAATCTTAACCTTGGCAACGTCACGGACCTTGATCGGCACACCTGCCCTTTCGAGCAAGACAACTTTTTCGATGTCTTCGGGTGAATTGAATCGGCCCAAACCGAGGACGTTGTACTGCTCCGACTGGTGCTCAATGAATCCGCCGCCAAAATTGATGTTGCTCATAGCGAGGCGATTCATGACATCGCGAACGGTGAGACCGAAGCGGGAGAGTGATTGTGGATCGACCTCAACCGTGTATTGCTTGGAAAATCCGCCCCAGGAGTTGACCTCATTGATGCCGGGAACCGTACGGAGTTGGGGACGAATGACCCAATCCTGCAAAGTCTTGCGCTCCAGCAGCGAGAGATCCCCGCCTTCGATGGTGTAGTGATAGATCTCGCCAAAGGCAGTGGCGACGGGGCCGAGAACGGGTTCGATGCCCTGAGGTAATCGCGAACGAACTTCACGTAAGCGTTCATTTACGAGCTGACGTGCAAAATAGAGATCGACGCTGTCGTCGAGAACAACGGTAACCAGCGAAAGGCCGAGCTTAGAGATGGAACGCAGTTGGGTCATTTTTGGGACGCCCATCAGCGAAGTTTCGATCGGATAGCTCACGAGTCGTTCCACTTCGTCTGGAGACATTGGCCCGGCCTCTGTGATGACTGTGATCTGG
>JANXLY010000360.1 GCA_025354885.1 Acidobacteriota bacterium
CGTCGCGCTCCATGCGGGCGCGTGGATTGAAACGGATGCTATGAAGGTGATTCGCCGCACCACGCGGTCGCGCTCCATGCGGGCGCGTGGATTGAAACGGGGTAGTCGTCTCGGTCTCCGCAGGTCAAATAGGTCGCGCTCCATGCGGGCGCGTGCAAATGCGTTTACGACGGCAAGCCAATTCACCTTCGGCAATGTGCCCCGCACGCTTTCGGATCGCAGCCCCGGGACGATCAATTGGGATCTTTCGTTGCTCAAGACCTTTACGGTGATGGAGCGCTTTAAGGGACAATTCCGTGCTGAAGCCACCAACGCGCTCAACACTCCGCAATTCAACGGCCCGAATACAGCCTTTGGAAATGTGAACTTTGGGCGAATTACACAGCAGGCAAACTTTCCACGTTACATCCAGTTAGGCGTCAGAGTGACATTTTAAGACCGGCTGCCTGGTTGAGCGTTTTTCTGGATTCGCTCGAGCAAGCTGACTATGTCAGATTCCTCAAAAGGTTTGCGAAGCATGGAGGAAGAAGACCCATCGAGAATATCCGCACTTTGCTCTTCAGCACTCTCGCTCAATAGCGTAAAGTGTGGAGTTCTGTGATGCACACGGTGGAATAATTCTACCCAGGTTCCACCATCGGGTCGCGCACTAGCGAACACGATGTCGAAGCGAATTTTCTCTGCGAGGTCGGCTGCCTCTTCAATATTAGTTACGGGGATGAGACGGTGATTCAATTCCCCGAAGATCGCCAGCAGTTTCCGCTGGGTCTGCAGCTCTGGTTCCACCAGTAGAGCTGTGATCGTTCCCCGCTGCGGAGCAAACTTCATGGCATGCGGGAAGTCTTCTGTCGGGTTAGAACTGAGTGAGGGTAATTCCACTTCATATCGATAACGGCCGGTGCGAATGGTTGTGAAACGAATTTCGCCACCGTAGGATTGCAGCAACCCGCGGCTGATCGCAAGGCCAAGAGCGGCCCCGCTGAAATCCGGCCCCTCACCTTCTCCAAATGGCCCGGAGAATTCGATTTCGATCATCGCGCTGCGCCCAATCCGGTTCAGATTCAGGATAAACAGATGCTCCAACGAGTAAGTAGCAGCAGCCTTGGCGTGCAGAAACAGATTCTCAAAGACCTTAGCCAACTGTTCCTGAGAACCCAGAACATAGAGGCTTTCCGGCGACAGATTCACTTCACTTTCAATCAACGCCTTTCGTAAATCTTCGTCCATTTCTTCCATCAGTTTCTGGAAAAGAAAGCGCAAATCAACAGGCCCAGCGTCTATCTGCTCGGCTCTGGCAACTGAAATGATTCTGCGGACTGTTTCGCTTGCCTTCTGCACCTGTTCGTGAATCGCTGAGGCATCACTATCTGACATTTGGGCAGTCAGTTCCCTGATCCTCTCCAGGGGAACATTCAATTCCGTAATCACTCCATGAATTAACTGTCCAGCTACGGCAAGCTTTTCGCTGCGGTGGATTTGTTCTCGCAGCGCAACCTGTTCGAGACCCTCAAAGTATTGGCAGGCATCATTTGCAAGATGCTGGGCTGCAGGGTGAAGCGCTTCTGACAGAAGCAGTCTACCTGCCACTCCGGTGGCAACAATCGCTCCTCGCGACTCATTCCGGTTCCGCATCGGAATGACTAGAAGCGAGCGTGATATGTCTTCTTTCTGGTGCAATAAATCGGCAGAATTTGTATCTGAAAACTGTAACAGCGTCTTGTTTCGCACTGCGAGTGCAATGCCGTTTTCTACGGCCGTGTAGCACTCGTCGATATGGAAGGAATGCATAGTTGAACTGGCGCTGTCCGGGATTCGCTCGAGACTTTTCCGCGTTGGATCGTAATGGTAAACACTCACGTTGTCTGCTGGAAGGAGTTCCAGCAAACGGCTACGGAGGATTTCTGCGGCCTCCCGGGCAGTGCCCAGCCCATAGATTTCCTCACTGGCCTGGAGCATCTTCTGTACCATCCGGTTCTGGCTTCTTGATCGCTGCTGGAAGTACCAGGCGGCCAGAATTCCAAGGAGGATCAGCAGCACGGTTGCAGGGACGATCTGTGGAGGAAGGGCAGGACGGGGTTCGATCAATTCAATGTCCTTCGGATTTGCAACGAGCAATTGAAAGTAGCGATTATAGGGGGGGCTGAGACAAAACTGGCTCACCAGACCCTGGACTCGAATTCGATCTCCGCGATGATAGGCAGCAAGTGGCCGCTCCATTGTTCCTTTCATCAAGGGAAGAAAGACGCGGATTGTTTGTCCCGCATCTTGAAATTCGAGTAAGTCACCACGGTTCGCTTCGCGATATTCCCAGACCTCAGCTTCAATCTTGACCAGCATTCCTTCAAACTGAAAACTTGCCGCTGCGTTTGGTGTGAGCACTTGAGGGTGAGGCAAAACAACTTTGCCAATCACCTTGATTCCGGTAGGCTTCACGACCGCCTGGCCATTGTGGAGGCTTACAATTCCATGTGCCTCAATCAAAACCCCGGGGCTGATTTCTGCACCGATAGATCGTTTGGATTCGTTGTCTCCAGAAAAGACCAGCATCAAGCCGGCATTTTTGCTTTGTGGGTCGAGAATGGGGAGGTAACTTGCGTCCGGTGCTTCGAGCAAAGCAGCCTCAACGATTCCCTGCACGCGTACGGATTCCCCCAGAAGTTTCGGCCGAAAGTCAGGAGCAATCCGCTCTGCCGCCTCAGCAATTGAGACGAGGCGAAAACTTCGCGTGTCCTCTGGAGCAGCTTGACCGAAGGCCAGGCCGGCAAACGACAGGGTGAGAATAGCCGCTATAAATTCTGTTCGAGCCATAACAAAAGTCGGGTGTCTAGAAAATGATCGGCCTCTATCGCCTGTCCAATGAGGGTAGTTCGATGAGAATTTATCGCCACAACTCGCATACCAGCTGCCAGTGCCGAGTCAATTCCTGTTTGGGAATCTTCAAAAACTATACAGCTATTGGTAGGTATTCGCAACAATTGCGCAGTTTTGAGGTAGATTTCCGGATGCGGTTTTCCGTGTTGAACCTGCTGCCCGTTGGTGGCGTGGAGGAAGTGCTTCCTCAATAGAGCGCCATCCAGTACAAAGTCAACATTGGCCCGTTCTGCATTGGATGCAACCGCTTTAGGCAGATGGTGAAAACGGAGCAGAAAATCCCGAATTCCCGGCAGAAGATGCGCCTCTAGTTCTGGTTCCATTAGCTCCCGGTAGAGCGCTTCTTTTTCGGCACCCATTCTTTGAATTTCGGCAAGTGAAAGGCCCTGTCCAAAAAAGTCGCGCAGAAGTTGATCGTTATGTTTGCCATGCATTCTGGAATTCAAGTCGGTAGCGTCCATTCCCAGACGCTCCAGATAGAGCTCCCAGGCTCGTACATGAAAAGGCATGGAATCGACAATTACGCCGTCCATATCGAAGATGAGTGCTTGTTGTTTCACAGGATTCCAGAGGAGAGGGTTAAGATCAGAATGGCATGGATTTGTTTTCAGAGATTGTCCGGTTGCGGAAGGCAGGCCAGAAGTGCGCCCTGGCGACGATTGTAGAAGTAAATGGTTCGATCCCCAGTTACGAAAGTGCAAAGATTCTGGTACGTGAAGACGGCAGTTTCATTGGCACTATCGGTGGTGGTTGCGTCGAGGCAGAAGTATGGAATGCGGCGCGCGAAGTCATCGAAACCGAGAAACCGCGGCATCTCAGCTTCAATCTTGGTCAGGACGCTGCCTACGACAACGGCCTGATCTGCGGTGGGCAATTGAATGTATTCATCGAAGCAATCGTGCCGAGGCCTCATGCTTATATTTTTGGTGCCGGACACATTTCAAAGAGTCTAGCCAAGGTTTCCGCAATGGCTGGCTTTGGCGTTTCCGTGATCGACAACCGGGAAAGCTTTGCCAGTCGAGAGCGTTTTCCTGAAGCCGATGAAGTGATTGCTGCCGAATATGAAGAAGTGTTCCAGCAGATTACGATTCACAGCTCCAGCTACATCATCATTGTTACTCGCGGGCATCGTGACGACATGCGTGTGCTCCGCTGGGCGGTTACAACCGAAGCCCGTTATATCGCCATGATCGGCTCAAAACGCAAGGTGATTGCTGTCATGCGCGAATTCGAAAAAGAAGGAATGAGCCGCGAAACTTTCGAGCGCGTCCACGCCCCGATGGGTCTTGAGATTGGTGCGATCACGCCTGAAGAAATTGCTGTCAGCGTTGCTGCCGAAATGATCGCGATACGCCGCAGCGCAGACCCCAAATGGAAGACCTTGGCCAAAGGGATTTTTGCTACCAGCGATAGCGCAGCCGTTCTCAAATGACTTGCGGGATTGTGCTCTCTGGTGGCGCTTCCAGTCGAATGGGGCAGCCAAAAGCTCTGCTTGAGTTGGCTGGCCGCAGCATGGCAGAGCGTCTCTTCAAACTCTTTTCCGAATTTTGTGATCCAGTCTGGATTGTTACTGGTGCACAGCACGATCCAATTGCGGCGGCTTTGGCTCAATACTCGAAGCAACTTGTCTTCAACGAAAACCATGAACAAGGCATGTTGAGCAGTCTGCGCAAAGGCCTTGCGCAATGTGAGCATGCAAGCTCAGTCCTGTTTAGCCCCGTGGACTTCGCTGCGGTTCAGCGCTCTACGATTCAGGCGATCTTCGACGCAGAAAGGAAGGCCATCGTCAAGCCTCGATGGCGTGGCAAAAGCGGACACCCGGTTCTGATCGAAGCAGCTGCAATCCAGGCCTTGCGCAATGCTGGTCCCGGCGAAAATGCGAAAGCGATTCTGAGTCGATTTGAGGCAAACTACGTGGATGTCGACGACCGGGCTGTTGCTGAAGATTGTGACAGTCCCGAGGACTACAAGAATCTCCTGAGCTGGTGGAACGAGTCTGCATGAAACTGAAATCGTGGATCGCTGTGGCCGTCGTGCTCTGTCTTGCTCTTGCAGCGCCTTACTTAAGTGCGGGTCCGCTGAAGCAGCGTCTGCAGCGAGCTCTCGAACTCGCTCTCTCTCGCCCCGTTCGCATTCAGGGTGAAACGCACTTTCGCATTCTGCCGACGCCGGCACTGCTTGCCGACGACGTGATCATTGGTGAAGATCCGAACTTCTCATTGGAACCCTTCGCCTACGTGACGGTGCTCGAGGTGCAACCTTCCATCCTCGGCTTGATTGCCGGGCGTCTCGAAGCGAGCCGAATTCGCCTCACCGAGCCGAGTGTAAATCTAATGCGCGGACCGCGCGGCTGGAATGTTCAGAGCCTTGCGGGTGGCGTGCTGCGGCCTCCCGAACTTGAAGTGCGCAATGGCAGGCTGAATTTCAAACAGGGCGATGCGAAGAGCGCGTTTTATCTGACAAACGCGCTAGTCGACATCAGCGCCCCAACTGCACAGGGAGACGTGAAGATTTTCGTTTCTGCCGCTCCTGCGCGAACGGATCGCGGGGCGCAGGGCTTCGGTACTTTTGACTTGCGCGGTGAGGTACATGCTTCTGCAGGTACAGAACCAGAACTCGATTTTGATGTCGAACTTCAACCGAGCTCCATCCACGCTTTCAATTTTTTCTTTGGTGCCCGAAGTGTCGATTTCGCCGGCAAACTTTCCGGCAAAGGGAAACTGAAAGGGCCTTGGACCAAAGCCCGGCTGGAAGTCGGCCTGCAGTTTGAAGGACTCGAGCCGCAATCGTTTCTTCCATTCATTGGCAAGAGCAATCGCCTCGTTCTCGCAGGTAGTCTCGACCTGCCCGGACAGCGATTGTCTCTCGATACGGTTGGTGGTGAGGCAGTGAGAGTGCGTATGCGAGCGAGGGACTTTTTCCAGAAACCGAAAGGTGGCCTGTTGCTCGAACTTCGTAACGTTGAGCTGTCTAAACTTCTCGACCTGGGACGACAGGCAGGGGCCAAACTGACTGAAGGCGTGCACGGGAAGGGCAGCTTTCATGGAGTCATTGGCTACTCCTGGCCGAGTAAGGAAGAGGTGCCTGCGCAAGGGATGATCTCGTTTGATAACGCCCGTTTGGAACTTCCCGATCAACCGAGCCTCGAGGCCCCTCAGGCGCTAGCCATTGTCGATGGCACGCGCTGGATTCTTTCGTCCACCGAAATCAGGGTGGGAGAATCTCAAAGCGCCGCGGTTATGGCCGAATGGAATGCCCGCAACGGTGCCCTCAAAGTTGGTATTGCTACGCAATTACTGAGCGTAAGGGGCCTCAAAACTGGCCTGGGGCTTATGCTGCGCGCCTCAAATCTTCCAATCCTTTCCAGCGCACAGAGTGGCTCCTGGCAAGGCAACCTTCGCTACGAGCGGGCAGAGGATTCTGATCCGGGTGCCTGGAGCGGTCGTTTGAGTGTGAGCAATAGCGCGGTCGATCTGGAGGGCCTCCCAGGCCCAGTTGAAATCTCTACCGCTTCCATCCAATTTGATCCCAGCCGAGTTGCGATCCGGCGCATGCGTGCCGAATGGAATTCGATTGAGCTTGAAGGCGAAGGAGCATATTATCCCCAGAGTTCCAGGGCTGCCGAAATCAATCTCACTTTGAGTGAAGCCAGTGCTGCGGATCTGGTTCGAATTCTCAAAAGCGCACAGCGCCCTCCCTCAGGTCTCCTCGAAAAGATGCGATTTCGTCGTGCGACCATGCCAGACTGGTTGCGTTCGCGCAATGTTTCTGCCCGTGTCCGCATCAAGAGCTTACAATTTGCTTCCGGAGTCTTTCAGCCTCTCAATTTGACCTGCAGATGGAAAGGCACAAATCTTGAGGCCACAATCGACGCCTCCGAATTTTCCATACCCAATCAACCTGCCTCGGCAGGCGTAGCTGGCAAGTTCAGTTCCGAGCTTTGGCAACCCGTTGCTGACTATCGCTTCACTGGAATCATCAGCAACTGGCCGCTCGAAAAGGGAACTGCATCCTTCAGTGGCACACTCAATGCCGGTTCCCTCGAAGAAGATTGGCTTGACAGTCTTGAAGGTGAAGGAACAGTTGCCTTCACAGAAGCTCCGCAAGAAGAAGCCAGACTGCACATCAAACAGGGCAAGTTTGTACTGGAATCTAGCGAATCAAAACGCAAGACAGTGACGCCCCCTTACTGGTCGGCGATCTTGCCCAGCGAGCCGTAGAATTTCTGAACGTGTATTCGTGTTCCAGCCGGAACCAGCTCTTCCCAGTCCTGCCCTGCGGCGATGCGTTCCCTGACAACGGTAGAAGAAATCGACCCGAGCATAGTGTCGCTGGGAAGCCATTCCACGAAGTTCTGAATGACCTCCGGAAGCATCCAATCGTCTTGGCGGCGGCTACTGAACAGGGGATACTTGCGAAACTTTTGTTCGAGGAACAATTGATGCTCCGCAGGGTTGAGGCCGTAGTCCCATTCGACAATTCTTCTTGCCCCGTCTTCGCCAGTCAGCAGCTGAATTTTGCAGCCGTCCAACGCAGTTTCTGCCTCTTCGGCAATCGAGAAGAACAGACTCTGGCTGGCAACCGCGACGGGATCGCTGCTTGCCTCAAGCACCAGCCGCAGTCGTTGGAGAAGTGTCACCCGATCATATTGCTTATGCGGAAAGCTCTCTGGCATCACCCACAACACTTCATCGACACGTTTGCGAGCGGCCTGTGCCAGTGCCAAGTGGGCAACGGTTGGTGGATGAAACGCGCCGCAAAAAACAGCAATGGAACGGCTATCGGTTCGAGGACGTCTGAGAAATCGCATGCCTTTCTTTCAATTTAGAACGGCGACAGCGATACACTTTGGATTACACAAAAAATGTTTACATGGATCTGCCCCAAGTGTGGAAGAGAAGTTGGACCTTCCTACAATGAATGCCCCTTTTGCGCCGACGCAGCCCGGGGCCCCGCGCCGCCTCTCCCTCCGGTCCCTGTTGGCCCAGCTGCTCCAGTGCAAGCGCCTCCGCCCCCTCCACAATATGCCGCGCCGCAATACACTCCACCGCAGCCACAATATGTAGCACCCGCACCGGCGCCGGCGCAGCCGCAGTATGTACCGCCGCAGTATGTGCCGCCGCAGTATGTACCGCCGCAGGCCCCCGTTGCGCCAGTCGCCATGGCTCCGCCTCCATCTCCGCCAGAGCAGGTTTATTATGTTGGTGCCGACGATCATCCAAATCGTCGCATCCCGGGCTGGCTAGCTGCACTGCTCGCTTTCGCTGCAGTTGCCATCATTGCTTACAGCGTTGTCTGGTATAGCAAAGGCAGCCGTGGCAAATCAGGCGCCACGGATGCCAAGTCGGCAGCTCTAGCTAAAGCCAACGCCGCTGGGAATCCATACAAAAAATATCTTGAACTCACCGGCTTCCGTATTGGTGAGGCCGCCGGCAAGAAGCTCCAGGTTCAATTCCTCGCCGTCAACCACGGCGGAGCCGATATGACCGATATCGAAGGGACAATCACTTTGCGGGTGAAAGGGGCGGCAGATGATACTCCAGCCTGCACCTTCAAATTTCGTGTATCCAGTGTTCCAGGCAACAGCGCCAAAGAAGTGGTTGTTACTGAATTTATCCAGAAGCGCAAGTTCTTCGAGATGCCCGACTGGCAATTCATCGAACCCCTTATCGAACTCACTTCTACGGAATAGGAAGGCGCGATTTCGTCAGCGCTTCGCGCGCCGGTTGGTGTGTTGGATCGATTGTGAGTGCTCGTTTGAAATCGAGTATTGCTGCTTCATTCTGTCCAAGTGCAGAGAGGGCAACTCCCCGGTTGTAAACATTCGAGGCCTTATCAGGCTCGATCGCAAGTGCTCTCCCAAAGGCACTCAATGCGTCTGCAGGCCGTTGCAAATCCAAGAACACCCGCCCCAGTTCAGTCTGATAGCCCGCTTTTTGGGCATGCATCGGCCGCTGCAAAAGTTCCTGTAATGCAGCATCGGCTGTAATGTATTTGCAGTATTGCAAGAGTGGGCGCAACTCTTGTGGCTGTAAGTCGAGGGTCGCTCGCCAAAGCGCCGCGGGCTCGCGGTAAAGACTGTAGCTGCGCTCCGCAGTCACGCTTGTAAAGGCAACGATCAGGATCACTAGCCAAGGGGCGCGCAACTGAGGCACTGCCGCAGCCAAAAAAGCCAACGGCAAGTACATCCGCCGAAAGGCCACCAGATCTGACAGTGGAAACACGCTGGAGCCAGGAAGCAGAAACAGGCCGGCCGACAGCGCCCAGAAAGCCCATCCCTTTCGCAACGTTTCCGTTCCGGCCAAAAGCACACCTGCAATTGGGAGCAACCACAACAAGGCAGCAGAGTCAGGCCACACTTCAGGTTGAAGCGTAAATCCCAAGAACATTGGAAAGACTGCCTGCTGTAAGTAAATTCCAATCACTTTTGGCTGCGTTGCGAGATAGGTCAGCGTGCTGATCCCTGCCTGAGTTCCAGCACCGGAACCAGCCAGTTTCGCAGTCGCAACAGTAACGCCTGCGCCAACCGCAAGTGCCAGTAAAAACATCGCAGCGATGGGCTTCCACTGCCTCTTTACGCCCGCCGTCGAATAGCGCAAGGCGGCCAGGAATAACGGGAAGGCAACGGCTTCTTCCTTGGCTGCCAGCGCCAATGCAAAACAGCCAACAGCAACCCAATATTTACCCGCAAGCCAACGGTCGAGCGCAATCCACAAAAACAATCCCATCAACACCACGGGTCTGCTGAAGATGTAAAGCACTGCTTCGGCCTGCAATGGGTGCACGGCAAAGACCGCAGCTGCAAAAAATGCCCGGTGATCACCCAGTAGCCGGCGCAAGGCACGATAACAGAATTGGACGCCAAGAGCATGCAGCAAAATATTGGTGATTCGAAAGGCCCAGGGCTCTGCACCACACAACTGAAAATTCAACCAATAACTGAGATAACTCAATGGCCTCGGCCGAAGCAGAGAAGGGAAGTCGAGCTGCAATAGCGAGAAATCGTCGAGGAGCCAATCTCCGGGCAAGCCAAGCAGCCAGACCGAAGAAAGCAGCAATAGAACGTATGGAAAGTAGGCCGATGTTATGCTGCTAGTTTCGCATGCCTGCTTCTGTCACCACTCCCAAACGCCCGCGCACCAAGCTTGAGAAGCAGGCCCGCCTCGATCAGATCCTGGCGATCCTCGACCAGGTTTTCCCAAATGTCACCTGTGCTCTGTACCACTCGAATCCCTGGGAACTTCTTGTGGCCACGATCCTCAGCGCACAATGCACCGACGAACGCGTAAACATGGTCACTCCTGGCCTCTTCGCCAAGTATCCGGCTATCGAAGATTTCGCCGTCGCGACGCCAGAAGCTCTTGGTAAAGATGTCTACTCTACCGGTTTTTACAACAACAAGGCCAAGAACATCATCGCTGCCGCAAAGCGCATTTTGAAAGAATACAAGGGTCAGATCCCAAACACGATCGAAGCGTTGCTGACTATTCCCGGTGCCGCCCGCAAAACGGCGAACGTCGTCTTGGGCACAGCCTTCGGCATTGCGAGCGGCGTCGTTGTGGATACGCACGTTTCCCGCATTTCACAGCGTCTCGACCTCACGCGAGAGACGGACCCCGTCAAGATTGAACGCGATCTGGTAAAGCTCCTGCCGCAGTCGCGATGGATTCAGTTCAGTCATCAGCTGATTCACCACGGCCGCGGTCATTGCACCGCGCGCAGCCCCAAGTGCCATAGCTGCCCTTTGAATTCGATTTGCTACGCAAAGGACAAGAATGCCTAAGTCGCTTTTGCTCCTCTCGCTACTCTTTACAAGTTGTATCGACTTTCCCAATCAGTACGCGCCCTCCCGTTTGCGGCGCGCGGACACAGGTCCTGATCCCCGTGGACTCAAACCATACATCGACATGAAAGATGCTTCTTCGCTGACGCAATGTGCCTGGGGAGTCAGTCTGTCTGCCTTTGATGGAGAAAAGAGAAAGGCTGCCCCAAAGGCTGCCCTTCGCTTCCACATCGTGAACCCCATTGGTAACAAGCTCAGCGTGGATTTTGTTTCCAGCACTCGGCAATCTATCCGCTTTAAGGTAAATGGACGGATCGTTGGGCAGATCAGCGCGGATGGTCCATCTCATTTCGAAGCACCCGTTGCTGCCAGCGATTTCGTCTCCGGCACCGCAACACTTGTCGAACTCGATAGCGATTCTGGAATCAGCCTCCTGCGAGTCGGCTTTCAGCGGCAATGAGTGCGGTCTTCTATTTGCTCCTCGGCTGGTTGCTCACCGTTGCAACCTGCATCGCACTAGGAGCAGTGGTCCAACGAATTCTCAAACTGGATAGCTCGGGCTGGGAAGATCTTGTCTATCGATTCCTCCTCGGAGCTGCATCACTGAGCCTGATCGTCTTTGCCCTGGCTTCGTTGAGCCTGGTGCACAAAGGCAGCATCTATGCAATCGCCATTGTGGCCATCCTCAGTTCGTGGAAAAACTGGCCCAAGCTGCCAATGCCTCGCTGGCATTGGTCGGCAATACCTGCGCTGATCTATTTCGTCTTCTATCTGCTGCATGCAATGGCACCAGAAAAATCTCCCGACGGCATGAGTTACCACCTCGGCCTTGTCGCCCGTTACTATCGCGAACACGGCTTCCACTGGTTTGCGACCAACATGTACGCATACCTTTCCCAAGGTCTTGAAATGCTATTCCTATTCGCCTTCGCGATTGGCCGTCATTCCGCCGCTGCCCTGGTCCATTTCACATTCCTGCTAATTTTGCCCATCCTCCTGGCCACTGCGCACGGCCTTCGCGGCTGGCTTGCCGGGCTCTTCATAGTGCTGCTCCCCGTTGTCGGCATAGATGGCATCAGCGCCTACAATGACGTTGCCCTGGCCGTCGTGGTCTTCGCTACCTGGCAAGCGATGACACGTTGGCGTGAAACCTCACAACCCGCATGGGTCAGTGTGGCCGCCATCCTCGCTGGCTTCGCCTTCTCAATCAAATTCACCGGCCTGATCGCGATCCTTTTCCTCCTGCCGGCCTGGCGTCTTTGGCCACGCTGGCTGCTGGTCGCCGCGTGCGCAATGCCATGGCTCCTCAAGAGCTGGTTCTGGTCGGGCAACCCATTTGCACCTTTTTTCAATGCCTGGTTCGAAAACCCATGGTTCAGTGCCGATTTCGAAAACAACTACCGTGCGTTTCTTCGCCACTACGATCTTTCCGGCCCCGTCGAATGGGCGAGAGAAATCTTCCTTGGCGGCTCTCGACTCAGTGGAACTCTCGGCCCGCTCGCAGTGCTGCTTCCGATCTCAATCTTCGGTATTCGCGACAAGCAAAATCGCCGGCTCCTGCTGGCCGCTGCCTGCTCGCTCCTCTTCTATCCGCTGAACATTGGCACTCGTTTCCTTATTCCCGCGCTCCCCTTTCTCGCACTGCCGCTCTTCGCATCCTTCCCTCGCCTTACGGTCGCGCTACCGGCCTTAGCGGCAATCCTTTCCTGGCCATCCGTGATGTCGCTTTACTCTTCTCCTCATGGCTGGTTCCTTGAAAAAGCACCTTGGCGCGCCGCTCTGCGCATCGAATCTGAAGACGGATTTCTCACCCGCAAGAGCGCCGGATATATCACGGCCCGTGTGATTGAGCGTCTCGTGCCTGCAGGCGAGACTGTCTTTTCCCACTCCCCCATTCCAGAAAGCTATCTCAGCCGAAACATCATCGTGGCGTACCAGAGCACGATCGGTCTCAAGCTCCAGCACGCTCTCATTGCCGCAACTTATGCGGACTACCAGCCTCGCTTCCTGTATCGTTGTCCAACTTCAAAGCTTGAGATCACTCGCGATACAAGCGACACCTGGAGCATCATCGACATCGAGCCGCGCCCCGCTACTGCGACTTGCAATCGCATGCCCTGGGACACTCTGCTGCTTCGCGACGGCAACTGGATTTCCCGCTGGCGCACCTGGGGCCCGGCGCGTAAAGGAGACTGGTGTCAGCTCAGCGGCTCAGGCCCCTATCAGGTCTGGGGTAGTGCCGACCAATGGGAAGTGCAGCTGAAAAACTGTACTCGCGAGATTAGCCCTCATGCTGCGGACTATCGCGCTGAAGCTCGCCGCTTTGCTCTCTCCCAAGGCATCCGCTATCTTGCAGTGGATGCACCGGACTTCAACTCCAGGGACATGATCGATCATCCTGAGCTCTGGGGCATCGATCTTGTGGCCGAGCGTGGCACCATGCGAATCTATCGTTGGAAAGAAGAGAAGCAATAAACGATGTCCCAATACTTCCTCGGCGTCGACGGCGGTCAATCGAGCACTACTGCCATCATTGGCAATTCCGAGGGCAGTGTGCTAGGCATCGGCAAAGGTGGGCCCTGCAATCACATCAAGACTGGCGATGGTCGCGTCAAATTCGAAAACGCAATTCTTGGTTGTCTCAAAGGTGCCTCTTCGCAAGCTCAAATTCCGTTCAGCGAACTTCACTTCCGTGCGGCCTGTCTTGGTTTTAGCGGCGGTCCCAAGGACAAAGAAGATCTGGTTCGCCAGATGGTCTCCGCAGAGCAATTTGAAATCACGAATGATGGTCTCATCGCACTAGTTGGCGCGACAGGCGGGCAACCCGGCATCATTGTGGTCTCTGGAACGGGCTCCATCGCTTATGGCAGAAACTCGCTCGGCGAACTGGGCCGAGCCGGTGGGTGGGGGTACATTTTTGGAGATGAAGGCGGCGGATTTGACATTACCCGCGAGGCTGTGAGGGCTTCTCTACGGATGGAAGAGCACTGGGGACCTTCCACTTCGCTTCGCGCCAGACTCATCGACGCGACGGGCGCTTCTGACGCCAACGACCTGATGCACCGCTTCTATACGAACGACTATCCCCGGCCTCTGATCGCTTCGTATTCGAAGCTGGTCGATGAAGCCGCTTGTGAGGGTGATATGGTTGCGATGGAAATTTTGAACCGTGCGGCGCAGCAGTTGGCCTCCTTCGCGATGAGTGTGCGTCGAGCAATATTTCATCCGGGTGAAGTGGCTACTGTTTGTCCAGTCGGCAACGTCTACAACAGCATCATCCTGCGTACCCGCTTTGAAATGCTGATCGGCCTTGAAGACGCAAACATCTTCGCCGAACCGGAATATGGTCCAGCCTCCGGTGCACTGCTCGAAGCTTGGCGGAGCGCTGGAATTGCGCCCGATAAGCGCTTTCTTCCCAAGGCTGAAAGGTGAGGCTCGCGCTAAACTGGTGGTTTATCCATGGCAAAACTATCGATTCGAGATCTCAATCTCAAGGGCAAGACTGTCTTCATTCGTGTTGACTTCAACGTTCCACTCGCCGCCGGCGGCACAGAAATTACTTCTGACAAGCGCATCCGTGCTTCGCTCCCAACCATCCAGTACGCACTCGATCAGGGGGCTGCTGTAATTCTTGCCAGCCACCTTGGGCGCCCCAAGGGCAGGCGCAATCCTGAAATGAGCCTTGCTCCCGTAGCCGCTTGTCTCAGCGGAGTCTTGAAGCTCCCTGTCACCATGGCACCCGATTGCATCGGCGCGGAGGTCGAAGCATTGAAGCCAGCTCCCGGCGAGGTTCTACTACTTGAAAATCTTCGTTTCCATGCCGAAGAAGAAGCGAACGAGCCTGCTTTTTCAAAGCAGCTCGCAGCCCTCTGCGACGTATATGTAAACGATGCCTTTGGCACAGCCCATCGCGCCCATGCATCCACTGTAGGCATCATCCAATTTGTTTCGCAAGCAGCAGCCGGGCTGCTGATGGATAAAGAACTCGAGTACCTCACTAAGGTCACTGCCCAGCCGGAACATCCCGCTATTGGCATCATCGGTGGTGCAAAGGTCAGCGATAAAATTGAAGTGATCCAGAATCTCTTGAAGGTCACCGATAAACTGCTGATCGGCGGCGCGATGGCCTACACTTTTCTCAAGAGCCAGGGACTTCCCGTCGGCAAGAGTCTGGTTGAAGAAGATAAGCTTGAACTCGCCAAAGAGTTGCTCTCTAGCGCCGGCGGGAAGCTAATCCTGCCTGTCGATCACGTCGTGAGCCCTGAGTTCAAGGCTGATGCCGGCAATGCAACGGTCGATCTGATCCCCGACGGTCAGATGGCGCTTGATATCGGCCCCAAAACCATTGCGATCTATGTCGCGGAAATTACTGCAGCCCGCAGCATCATCTGGAACGGGCCGATGGGTGTCTTCGAGATGCCTCCCTTCGACAAGGGCACGATGGCTGTTGCCAACGCCGTTGCTACAGCAACAGACAACGGTGCCATCAGCGTCGTTGGTGGCGGTGATAGCGAAAAGGCGGTCAAGACTGCTGGCATCAGTGATCGCGTATCGCACGTCTCAACTGGTGGCGGAGCCAGCCTCGAGTTCCTCAGCGGAATCTCCTTGCCTGGTGTCGCGGCACTCACTAACAAGTAGCCGGCCACTCAAATTTCCTGCAGGCGAAATCGCGCCCAAAATCAAGTAAGCGAGCATCCTGGAATTCTAGAGGAATCGACCTGCAATAATGGAGCAGTGTCCAAGGTAAAAGAACTGGAATCGCAGTTGGAAAGAGCACAGCAGCAATTGCGCCTCTTCCAGAAAATAAGTCGCTTGATGGTAAAGGAGCTGAGTCTCAAGCAGGTTCTCGCAGCCATCAATACGCTGGTCCTCGAATTCATGCACGGTGATTCCTGCCTTCTTTATCTCCTGGATAAAGGGGATCTATTGCTTTGTTCTTCGAATAATCCTTCACCCGGTACTCTTGGGAATCTTCGGCTCCGCATGGACGAGGGTCTTACCGGTTGGGTTGCTCGCGAACGGCGCCTGATTGCGATTAGTAAAGAAGCCTTTCTCGATCCCCGCTTCAAGACTTTTGCCGAGCTTCCTGAAGATCAGTACGAAGCATTTCTATCTGCTCCGATCATTGCTCGCAACAAAGTCGTTGGCGTCATTAACGTGCAGCACCGCAAACAGCACATCTTCACTGGCGAAGAGATGGAAACTCTCACGACCGTTGGCGAGCAGGTTGGCGTGCTTCTCACCCAGGCCAAACTGGAGAGCAAGACTTCAGGTGAAGAAGTAGCAACCCTCGTCGGTGCGCTTGCATCCAATTAGGCGAATCCTCATGCTCAGTCGCCGAACACTCCTTGCTGCTTTTCCTGGCCTTGCCCTTGCGGCAAACCAGAAATTTGTGCGCAGTTTTTTCTATCTCAAGTCGGATTCGAAATTGATACTCACCGATTTTGCATTTGGTTCCGACCGCCGAGGCTGGGCCTTTGGTGGAACGGTTGATGAATCGCGTCGCGTTAAGGGAGTGCAGTTTTCAACTACTGATGGTGGCCAGACCTGGTCGCAATCCGAGTTGAAATTTATTCCTCGCTCCTTCTTTCCTCTCAACGACACTTCCCTTTGGGCAGTCAGTGAAAAAGGCGAGATCTGGTTCAGCGCCGAGAGTGGTCTTCAGTGGAAAAAACTCACGAGCAAAGAGAACGCCCTTCGAGTTCACTTCATCGATAACGAGCACGGTTTTCTCGTGGGCCACAAGAAGACCTTTATGCGAACTGAAGACGGAGGGAAGACCTGGCGTCATGTGCCCGAGGCGGCACAGGTGACTGGTAACCCGGAAACGATGACTTATCGCTGGGTGCAATTCTGGAACGGAAAGATCGGGCTCGCCTCCGGTGGGGCAGAACCCCCATCCCGTCGAAGCCGCCTCGATCTGCCCGACTGGATGGAACCAGAAATGGCTGCCTACAAGAACTCCACACCCAGAGCAATGGTTTCGCTGGAAACCCAGGACGGCGGGGCAACCTGGAAGAAATCTGAAGTCTCCGGTTTCGGTCAGGTCCATCGCAGTGTGATCGGTAGCGATGGTATCGGTCTCATGTTGGTCAAGTTCGATAAGAGCTTTGCTTATGGTGGAGAACTCTATGCCTTCTATCCCCGCCTGAACAAGAAATCAGAACGGATCCTTCGCCTGAAGGACCTTGAGTTTCAGGACATACTATATATTCCGGGTGATGGTGCATACCTCGCCTGCACAGAACGACTCGGCTCATTGCCAGTCCCCACTAAAGTCAAAATCAGGTACTCCAAAGACTTTCAAAATTGGCTGGATATTCCAGTTGATTATCGTGCCGTGGCGCAGAGCATTGTGCTCTCGGCCACCCCTTCCGGCAAGGTATTCGCTGCTCTGGATCAAGGCACGATTCTAGTTCTTAAGTAGGCGGAATTCTGGCATTCAGAAGTGCGCTGGCTCATCTCCGAATTTGTGTTGTAAACGCGTGAGCTCTCTCTTCAAGGTTGCAATCGTTGTTGCCTCCCGCGGATCGGCAATGGAATTCTTCATTTCGCGTGGGTCCTTCTTCAAGTCATAAAACTCCCACTCTGGCGGTGCATCCGGAGGCTGGGCACCCTTCATATTCAACGCCTTGTTGTAGTAACAAATCAGCTTGTTCTGTTTGGTGCGCACGCCGTAGTGTCCCGGCACATGATGGTCATCGCTGTTATGCATCCAGTACCTGTAATACATCGACTGGCGCCAGCTTTCTGCGGTCCGGCCCTGCAGATTGGTTCGCATCGATTCACCTTGCATATTCTGATCGCGACCAAGCCCGGCATAGTCGAGAAAAGTAGGAGCGAAGTCCACATTCATGATTATGTCCGAGTTGCGGCTTCCCGCCTTGATCTCCTTCGGATACCTTGCCAGAAAAGGCATCCGAAGCGATTCTTCATACATCAGGCGCTTATCAAAAAGGCCATGATCCCCGAGGAAAAATCCCTGGTCCGACGTATAGACCACCAGCGTGTTCTCGCGTAAATTGTTGTTGTCGAGGTGGTCCAGGATCCTGCCCACCGAGTCATCCACAGACTGCACGCAGCGCAAATAGTCCTTGATATAAAGCTGATAAGCCCACTTGCGCAGCCCATCGCCACTCAGGCCCTCAGGCGGCTTCATCTTGAGATCGCGCTCGGTTGTGTCTTCCCCAACGCGCATCTTCACTTGCTGGACTGTCTTCGCCCGGCCATTCAATTTTTCGTAGAGGTTGTCCGGTTCCGGCACCGAAACATCTTTCAGGAAATCCTTGTACTTGGGAGCTGGATCCCAAGCCCTGTGTGGTGCCTTGTGATGACACATCAAAAAGAAGGGCTTTTCGACATTGCGATTCTTCAGCCAATCAATGCTGAAGTCGGTGATCAGATCGGTGCAATAGCCCTGATACTTCCTGCGGCCTGATGATTCAATAAACTCCGGGTCATAATACACGCCTTGGCCCGGCAGTACACGCCAGAAATCAAAGCCCTGCGGCTCGCTGACCAGATGCCACTTGCCGATCATGGCCGTCTCGTAACCGCCCAACTGCAAATACTTCGGGATGGTCATCCGCTTCGGATCCAGTGCATCGTTCAGCGTGTAGACACCATTCTTGTGGCTGTATTGGCCCGTCAGAATGGCCGCTCGGGACGGGGTGCAGATGGAATTCGTGCAGAAGCAATTATCGAGTCGAACTCCCTCTTTCGCAATGCGATCGATATTGGGCGTGGAGTTGATACGGCTCCCGTAAGCCGAGATTGCATGTGAGGCATGGTCGTCGGACATAATGTACAGAATGTTAGGGCGGCTTGTACCTTTCGCGAGAAGCGGAGAAAGCCCTGCTAGAAAAGAACGACGAGAAACAGACGGCATCTCGATATTCTAATGGCAATGCTATTGCGACGCACACTTCTGGCCGCTTTCTTTCTCGAAGGCCGCAAACGCCTCCGTGATTGGGGGATCATTCCAGGGCAATTGCCCGTTGGGCCGTGGAATGCGATCACTGACGTTGCCGGAGTCAAGGTGGGCCACGCCACCTTGATTGAGGGCCGGAATATCCGGACGGGAGTTACGGTAATTCTTCCACACGCAAACAATCTCTTTCGGGAAAAAGTGCGTGCCGCAGTCTTTGTGGGCAATGGCTTTGGGAAGTTGATGGGCTCGACGCAGGTGAATGAACTTGGCGAAATTGAAACTCCTATTGCGTTGACGGCGACGCTCAATGTTCCTCGGGTTGCCGATGCACTTCTTGACTACGTGCTCGATCTGCGAGGGAACGAGAAGGTGCGGAGCGTCAATGTTGTGGTTGGAGAAACTAACGATGGCATGCTGAACGACATCCGTGCCCGAAGGGTAGGGAAGCAGGAAGTGATGGCAGCATTGGCATCTGCAAAGATGGGACCTGTCGAAGAAGGTGTTGTCGGCGCTGGCACTGGCACGGTTTGCTTTGGCTGGAAGGGCGGCATCGGAACAAGCTCCAGAGTGGTTGGGCCCTGGACTGTCGGGGTTCTGGTGCAATCCAACTACGGCGGCGCATTACAGATTGTCGGATTGCCATGGGAAAACGGCAAGGTAGGTTCAGCCAGCGGCGATGGCAGCGTGATGGTGATTATTGCGACCGATGCGCCACTCGAACATCGCGAATTGCAGCGTCTTGGAGCCAGAGCCATGTGGGGCCTTGGACGCACCGGCTCAAGTGGCAGCAACGGCAGTGGCGACTATGCGATTGTCTTCAGCACTGCTCGAACAGGGGATGCGGTGCGTGGCGATAAACTAAGCCCACTGCTTGCAGCAGTCATTGAAACAACGGAAGAAGCAGTTCTCAACTCGCTCTTCATGGCGAAGAGCGTTGAAGGCAACGGCGTGCGGGTCGAGGCTTTACCCGCGGAGCGAGTCGTGATGGAATGGAAACGGAGAAATCAGCAATGAAGATTTGGATCGGTTTGGTTCTGACTAGCCTGGCTTGGTCGCAGGTAGCGAAACAGCCGCAGTTGGCTGTTGAAGGCGAGCGCATCTGGATGGCCTATGGCGAGGGCTCGAAGGTGATGGTGCGCAGTTCTGATCATGGTGCAGGGCGCTGGAGCCAGCCCGTCTTTGTTGGAGAAAAAGGCAAGCTCAATCTCGGCATGCGGCGCGGTCCACGTATCGCGGTGAGTGGCAAAAGTATTGTTGTCAGTGCGATCGCCGAAGGAGATCTTTGGGCCTGGCGCAGTGTGGATTCCGGCAAGACCTGGTTAGCGCCGCTTCGTGTCAACGATGTTGAAAAATCTTCTCGCGAGGGTCTGCACACTATGGCGGCTGGCGGAGGAAAAGTCTACGCAGCGTGGCTCGACCTGCGCCAAAACGGGATGCGGCTTTATGGCAGCGTGAGTCAGGATGGTGGCCAAAGCTGGGGCAAGAATGAATTGCTGTATGAAGCGCCGTCCGGCACCATCTGCGAATGCTGCCACCCGACTCTCCTCGTCGACGAATCCGGAAAAGCAATGGTCCTGTTTCGCAACGCCATTGGCGGCATGCGGGACATGTATGTTCTGGCGTGGGGTGGCAAGGCGCAAAAGTTGGGGCAGGAAAGCTGGACATTGAACGCCTGTCCGATGGATGGTGGTGATTTGATTTGGGAAGCGCCGGGCAAACTGCTGAGCGCCTGGCGGCGCGATCAACAGGTTTTCCTCGCCCGCCCTGGAGCAAAAGAAGAAGTGCTGGGCAAGGGCCGACAGCCCGTGCTCGTCCGTGACAGCAGCGGCGTGTGGGCCGCCTGGAGCGAAGGCAAAGTGTTGTGGCTCAAGCAGCCCGATGGGCAAGTCAAGAGGATCTCCGAAGCAGCTTCCTTCGTGAGTGCTATCGCTCGGCCCTGGGGTGGTATTTTGCTCGCCTGGGACGGTCCTTCTGGAATTGAAACTCATGATGCGGTGATGTTGAAGGTGCCCAAAATTAACGTCTCGCGCGCTGCAGTAAAGCGAATCCTCGAGACCGAGATGTACGGCAAGTCTCCAGAAAAACCAGCAAAACAGGGCTTCGAATTACGAGAGCGCAGTGAAGAAGCTCTCGGTGGAAAAGCGATTCGCAAGCAGGTCAATGTCTGGTTTGAAGGACCAAACGGCAAGCGCGATTCGCTCGAGCTGCTGTTGTATCTGCCCAAGAAAAGCGGCCCTGTCCCGGTTTTTCTTGGGATGAGCTTTGGCGGAAACGAGTGTGCGAACGAAGACCCCGCCATCTTCCCATCGACAAGATGGGCACGCACGAAATCGACACGCGGCTCTTGCGCGTCGCGCTGGGAGATTGAGTACCTGATCTCGCGTGGCTACGGCACAGCGCTTTTCTACTATGGAGATATTGATCCAGACTTTGATGATGGATTTCAGAATGGCGTGCATGCTCTCTATGGCAAGCCGAAGCCGGATGAATGGGGCAGCATTGCTGCCTGGGCCTGGGGTCTGAGCCGGGCCATGGATTATCTCGAACAGGATCCGCAAGTGGATGCAAAACACGTTGCCGTACACGGGCATTCCCGCATCGGCAAAGCGGCGCTATGGGCCGGCGCAACGGACCAGCGATTCGCGATGGTGATCTCCAATGACAGTGGCGAGGGGGGCGCTGCCATCGCGCGTCGAAAGAGCGGCGAGCGCACGCAGGATTTGAACAAAAACTTCCCCCATTGGTTTGCTGGCAATTTTACGAAATACAACGGCAAGGAAGATCAGCTTCCTTTTGATTCTCACTGGATTCTCAGCCTGGTCGCTCCGAGGCCGCTCTATGTTGCAAGTGCAAGCGAAGACTTATGGGCAGATCCGGAAGGTGAATTTCAGGCCTGTGTTGAAGTCAGTCCGGTCTATAAGAATTTGGGAGTGCCCGGCTTTGTTCCCACGCAGATGCTCAAACCCGGAGAGCGGAACCTTGAGGGCCGCATCGCTTATCACCTGCGAGTCGGCAAGCACGACATCACCAAATGGGATTGGGAAGGTTTTATTGAATTCGCGGATCGTCAGTGGAAGCACTAGCCCCATCTGCCGCTTTCGTAATCAGGATGTTGGGAGCTTTGCCAGTCTCGGCTTCGTAAAGCCTCGCCAGTCGATCACGAAAGGCTTCGGAGTGTTCTGCGGCTACAAGGTTGATCGTAGAGCCGCCAAAGCCTCCTCCCGTCATGCGTGCGCCTATCAATCCCGGACACCGCTGCGCACACTCGACCATCAAGTCGAGTTCGGGGCAGGAGACTTCATAGTCGTCCCGCAGACTCGCATGAGAAGCCGCCATCAACTCCCCCATCATTCGCCGCTCATTTGTCTCGAGTGACTCAACAAACGACAGCACGCGCGCATTCTCGGTCACGATATGACGGGCTCTCCTGTTGCCGTTCCAGACATTCGCATCACGTAGACTCGTGACTCCAAGTTCAAGCGCAGCCGCCTCACATTCGGCCTTCCTGGTGTTGTACTCACTCGACGCCAACTCATGTTTTAGGCGGGTATCCGCTATCACCAGCGCGATATCTTTCGGGATCCGCACTTGTCGTGAAACAAGCGTCCGGCAATCGAGCAACACTGCGTGATTGGCTTTCCCGTGCATTGCGATGAACTGGTCCATGATCCCGCAGGCGAGGCCAACGGTTTCCACTTCCGCCTGCTGGCAAAGCTGTGCAATCTCAAGTTTGCCCAGCTCGCGCTTTGCCGCTCCAAGTAGTGCCAATGCCGCCGAAACCTCAAGTGCTGCCGAGCTGGAAAGGCCAGCTCCAATCGGTACGCTACTGTCGAAGACCAGCCGCACCGGTGGAATTACAACCCCCCGCTTTTGCAACTGCTCGATGACTCCAAGCACATAGCGTTCCCAGCCAGCGGGAGGATCATTCAGCGATACAAGTTCCAGCTTCTCAGCAGGAGAGACAGTGGCAACCGTATCAAATGCAATCGCCGCCGGCAACACGTATCCGTCGTTGTAGTCTGTATGTTCGCCGATCAGATTGACGCGGCCTGGAGCACGATATCGAAGTGTCACGTATTTCTATGATGACTTGCGGGCGCTGAAGCTGAAGACGCCACCGCACACGAGCAAAACAATTCCCCAAGCCAGATTGATATTGGTCCCGAAGAGTTGTGATCGAATGGTGGCTGGGGCGAGATACGCTGCCATAATGAGCAACGCTCCGATGACGAGAAAGAGGCGGCCGATGATGAGTCTGAGGTCCATGATTCTTTACCAGAACAAGATGTTAAGCAATCCAACCGCCAGCAAGATCAACGCGCCCAAGGCCGCAGGCTTCTGATACCAGCGCATTCCCTCCGGGTCTTTCGGCATTTCGGTGTAGGCATAAACAAGATTCTTTAGCTCGCTCGGCGACTTGGCCTGTGTCACGAGGCTGATTGCAATGGTGACGACAAAGCAGGCACTCCATGCCCAGATGGCGGTCCAGAAATTCTGGGCCATCTCGCTCGGATAGATGGTTTGTGCCGCAATCCATCCCCCCTTCAGACCAGCCTGCGAACCCATAGGCAAAGAAAGCCCATGATGAACGGCAGCGGCAATCGTGCCGGAAAGCAACCCGAAGAACGCTCCGTTCGCTGTTGCTCGTGCCCAAAACATTCCCAGCAAAAAAGTTGCAAACAGGGGAGCATTCACAAATGCAAAGACAAGCTGCAGCAGGTCCATGATGTTGTTGAATTTCATCGCGACATAGGCTGCCGCCCAGGAAGCCCCAATGCCGAATATTGTGGCCATTCGTCCCACTCTCAGATAGTGGCCATCACTTTGGTTCGGTCGCAGATAGGCCTGATAGATGTCGTAGGTCCAAACTGTGTTGAAGGCAGTAACGTTGCCAGCCATTCCCGACATAAAGCTGGCCATTAGTGCAGTCAAGCCAAGGCCGAGCATGCCAGCGGGAAAGAAAGTCTGCAGCATCAGCGGAATCGTCATGTCGTAGTTCACACTGCCATCGGCTTTTACAGGTAAATGAAATGCTCCATTCGCCTGTGAAGAAATAGCCAAGGCGATCATACCGGGCAGAATGACAAGAAACGGAAAGAGCATCTTTGGCACAGCCGCAATCAAAGGCGTCTTGCGGGCAGCCATCATTGAGTCTGCAGCCATTGCACGCTGCACCACAAGAAAGTCCGTACACCAGTAGCCGAAGCTCAATACGAAGCCAAGTCCCATCGACATACCAAACCATTCGATGCCCATCGGGTTTGCCGACGGACTCGACATCTGGCTCCAGGCCTGCGTGTAGGCACCCGCCACATAGCCTTTCTGTACCGCTACACGCTCCAACTGAGACACAAGCCCAGACCAGCCACCAACATTGTTCAGTCCAATCACAACCAAGGGAAAGAAGCCCGCGCAGATGAGAAAGAACTGCAGGACTTCGTTGTAGATTGCTGAAGTCAAACCACCCAGAAAAATATAAATCAAAACCACTACGGCAGCCACTGCAATGGAGGCATCAAAATTCCATCCAAGCAAAGACGCCAGCAGCAGCCCCATTGCATATAGCGAAATTCCAGAGGACATCACTGTCATAAGCGCAAAGGTAACGGCATTAAACCCGCGCGTCTTTTCATCAAAACGCAGCTTGAGATACTCGGGGACGGATCGTGCACGAGAGCCGTAGTAGAAAGGCATCATAAACACGCCGACAAATACCATTGCCGGTACCGCGCCCACCCAGTAGAAATGGCTTGTCGCGATTCCATACTTGGCACCGGACGCGGCCATGCCCATCACTTCTTGTGCTCCGAGATTGGCCGAAAGAAACGCTAGCCCTGCAATCCAGGCCGGAATGGATCTTCCCGACAACAGATAGTCTTCTGCGGATCGCATGTTGCGGCGCAGTTGAAAACCAATTCCGAGCACGAATGCGAAGTAGCTGAGGAGGATCGCGTAGTCGATCCAGTGGAGTTGTATTTGGGGCACGAGGTCAGGGCCTAACTTATCTGGGTTCGGCTGCCATGTCAATCTTTCTGTCTCGATCCTGTGTCGAAAGTGACTGATAACAATTCGCTGCAGCCAGCCCACTTCAAAAGCACAGGCGCTTAATGTGATTATCCTGCAACGTCGTTCGGCAGCCTCGATGACCCTCAAACGACCGCCTCTCCGGGAAATTACCCGCATTCAGCAGGTTTAGGCCCGCAAGCTTGCAATGCTTCGACAATCTTGCGGAATGGAAATTATGCTTGTGGGCGGCAGTGATTGCCTTGCAAATGCTGTAGATTGAATCTGATCCTAAGCTTCTCAATCCGTACCGTCACCATTCTGTAACCCTGCTCCAGCTATCCTGAAATTTCATGCCCCGCCTCACTGGCCGCATTTTTCTCAAACTCATCGCCGCCGTTCTCGGCCTCCTGATTACTTCGCTGATCGCCGTCGACTTCATGGCCTCGCGCATCGCCGAAGAAACATACGTCGATACACTCACAACCGAGCTAACGCAAAAAGGGCGAATTCTCGCCCTCAATGAAGAACTTCTGAAAGACAGAACGCGCCTTGCCGAATTTGCCAGTGCCGCCGGAGGCCGCATCAGCATCGTTCGCCGTGATGGCACAGTCCTCGTCGAAACGGAACAGAGCCCCGAAAAGATGGAGAACCACGCCAACCGGCCCGAGATCATCACTGCTCTCGCCGGTGGCATCGGTTCCGACAGGCGCCGTAGCGCTTCTCTCGGTATCATGTATCTCTACGTTGCCGTTCCCGCCCCAAGCGGCGCTCTCCGTCTCGCCGTCCCTCTTCAGGAGATCGAGACACAGGTGAACACGATTCGCAGGCACCTCCTCACCGCTACTGCAGTGGCCTTTCTTCCCGCTATTTTCCTCATCGCCTTTCTCGCCCGTTGGGTCTCGCGCAAGCTTGGTCAGATCATCGATTACGCAGCGCAACTTGCGCAAGGCAACTTTCAAGCTCGTCTCAGCGTCACCGGCTCGGACGAACTCGGCATACTCGGGAGCAAGCTGAATGAGACCGGCGAAAAGCTGGAAGCCATGTTCGAGCAACTGGAGCGCGAGCACACGGAACTGGAAAAACTCGAGCGCGTCCGCAAAGATTTCATCATCAACGTCTCGCACGAGCTTCGCACTCCGCTAGCCTCCATCCAGGGCTACACCGAAACGCTCCTCGATGGTGCAATCGACGACCCCGCGCACAACATGAAGTTCCTCAACATCATTAGCGCCAATTCCGAGCGCCTGGGACGCCTCATCGCCGACTTGCTGACACTCTCCCGCATCGAACTCGGCATTACTAAATTCCAGTTCGCCAGTTACTACGTCGAAGGCCTGCTTCGCGAGTGTCAGGAATCCCTCATCCCCATCGCTGCAAAAAAGCAGATCGACCTTGTCATCGAAACACTTCCCAGGGAAGAAGATGGCAACCCCGTCGAAGCCTTTTGCGATTCTGAAGCCATCCATCAGGTCCTTTCGAATCTGCTCGACAACGCCATCAAATACACCCCGCAGGGTGGCCGCATCAATCTCCAGACCCGGATCATCCAGCACCCCGCCCACAGCGTCCCCTTCGTCGAGATCTCGGTTAAAGATACCGGCGCCGGTATCCCGCAGGAAGATCTGACCCGCCTCTTCGAACGCTTTTATCGCGTCGATAAAGCCCGTTCTCGCGAACTTGGCGGCACCGGCCTGGGCCTTGCCATCGTCAAGCACATGGCCAAAGCGCACGGCGGTGAAGTCGGTGTCGATAGTGTTGTAGGCGAGGGGAGCCGCTTCTGGTTCACGCTACCCACTCGCGACATTGGCCTTGAGGAAATTCAAGTTCGCGAGCCGGAGCTTAGCGCTTCTTAGCTGGCGGCTGCGCCGCAAATCGCCGCAGAGACTCTTCCACTCTCGCCGCTTCCTCTGCACGCCCCAAAGCCCGCAAGGCCGGGATGAGATTCACCATCGCCTCGCGTTGCCCCGGGTTCCTCTCAATCGCTGCCCTCCACCATCGAATCGCCTCCTCATACTCTGCGCGCGATCCATGAATCACACCCAGGTTCACCAGCGCCACCAGCGGACCTGGCGGCTGCAGCCGGATCGCCGCTTGATACAGAGCTTCGGCTTCCCTTGTCTTGCCTTGGCGCTGCAGCAAATCACCCAGTCGCACCGCCACCTCCGCGTCCAGTTTGCACCGCGAGAGTAGCCGGATCGCCTCATCCTGCTGATTGCGGTTCCCCGTTCGCACACCCACCTCGGCATAAGCAATACCTGTCTCACGCGGGGATTCTTCGCCCAGAAAAGCCTTGAGCTTCCAGCTGCTCTCACTGTGCAAAGCAGCGCCAGTGGGCTTCTTCAAAATCGCGTGATCCGTCAACACACCGTGCCCGCCATCCGCCGCTTGAGCGCGCGGCATGTGACAACTCATGCAATCCCGCTCCGCTGTATTCTTGTGCGCTTGCTGGTGGCAGGCAAGACATTTTTCGCGGAAATAAGCCACCCGCTGCTGCGCCTCAGGCACAGAGTGAGGATCATGACAGGTGGCGCACCAGAGCTTGTCGCCACTCGCTTGCTTGCAGCGGCTTGCCGCGAATCTCTCCACGTACCCAGTCGCCTTTACGCCACCGCCGCTGCCACCCGTAAGTACAAAATACGACACAAAATCAGATAGCAAATCGCCGGCGCGATAAGCCCCTAGCGACTTGCCGCTTTTCTCCACCCGAGCCTCGCCTGCCAGATGGCACTGCGAACAAACGCTGTCCCGGCGTGTCGGATCGAGCTTTGCCGGATTCACCATTTTCGCTTTGCCCTGCACATGTTCTGAACCCGCACCATGACACCGCTCGCATCCCACTCCGTCCTGCAGAAAAGGTGGATCAGCATAGCCGTTCTCTGTGCCGTAGATTGGCCGCACCTGGCTCGCGTGGCAGAACAGGCAGTTTGGAGTTACCGCTCGATTCCACGCCGGATCACGATCCTGTTCATAGCCGGGAGACATGTCCCATCGCCCTTTCTGCGCATACCAGGTGACTGGGGCCTGAAACAGGAATCCCCCCAACCCGTAAAAATAACTCCGTCCCGCAGCACCTGATCCCACGTAATGTGTGAGCTTTCGCCCGGCAACCAATCCCTGCTGGTCGACGCTAAATTGGAAACCTGATGCGGGGTGCTGAAAGCTCCCGGCAACCACGTCACCTGCAACCACTCCGCTACTTCGCGCCATTGGGGTGCTCTGATATTTGGCGTAGATGGCCGGATGGCATTTGCGGCAGGCAAGGTTCCCGGTAAAGGTCGCTTGTGCCAACAGCAGCGTCATCGGCCAAAGGATAATCATCGCCGCAGACTCGCATCAGCAGCCTTAAACTTCGCCAAGTGGCTGGCAGACAATTCCTTTTGCCCCAGCTTTCCATAAGCGCGTCCAAGAAGGAAATGAATTTGGCGGTCCAGCGTGCCTGCTCCCTGAATCGCAATGGCCTTTTCCCCCTCTTCCGCCGCTCGTGAAAAATCGCCGCGTTCATAGGCAAGCCGCCCTTGCTCGTAATGCGCATCGCGGGATCGGGGATTGAGTTTTAGAGCCAAGGTCACTTGTTCCCCACTCTCCTCAAAACGGCCCAGCGAAAACAGTAAGCGCGCATACGCCACATGGACGTCCGGTGCAGATTTTCCAGCCGTTTTTTCGAGCTGGATCGTTGTCTCATAGAGCGCAGCGGCTGCATCCGCCTGTCCCAGTCCATCCCGCGAAAGGGCGAGGTAAAACGTAATGCGAGGGTCGGCAGGGTTTAGTTTCCGGGCAATTTCGAGAGCGGCCACTGCTTTGTGAAAATCGTTATCGACAGAGTAAAAGAAGCCGAGCAGAAACTGCACACCCGCAGAATCCGGCTGCAACTCAGCAGCGCGCAATAGCGCTGCGCGGGCTTCATCAAAACGATTGAAGGCCATTGCCAGCTTTGCCTTGAGAGTTAAGGCCGGCACAAGATCAGGATTCTCACGCAGTGCCGCCGAAAGTTCGGCTTCTGCTTCGGCAAATCGCTGCTGTTGAAAATACTGGTTTGCACGTTCGTAGTGTGCCGATTCCAGCACCAGCAGCAGAAGTGAGATGCACCACATCATTTCAGTTTGCCATTCGGACTCAAGACATAATATCGGCCCGCCGCCACGTTTGTAAATCGTTGCACTCGCCGATCTGGTGCAGGCCATTTCACCTCTATCCAGTCTGCCTGCTTCGCTGTGCCAAGACCTAATAGTTCACGAGGATCCTGCGAAGAAAGATAACTGCCACCAGCCGTCTTCAATCGGCTGCGCTTCAGTCCGCCAACCGCCCAGGTAATCGTTGCCCCAACCGCGTTTCCCTGAAGTGCTAACCCGATCCACTTGTTTGATCCGGCGGCCATACCGTTATGCCGCAGGATCAACGGAGCTTCTCCGGTATTCGCAATGACGACGTCCGGATAGCCGTCATTGTTGAGATCCCCTACAGCCAGTCCCCGGGCTGGATAGTTACGGCCAAAAGCTTCGCCGGCAGCCTCTTTGCCAAGCAGCACAAACTTCCCATCGCGGTTGGGGCAACGAGTACCTGGTCGGCTGGCGGAGTGAAGCGCAGCCGATTGAAGACGGCTGG
>JANXLY010000412.1 GCA_025354885.1 Acidobacteriota bacterium
CTGGTGGTGAACGTGGACGCGGAAGCAGGTAACCGGATCGCGAGCGCCTACGCGCTGCCGACCCTGTGGGGCTGGCTCGATGCGCACGAGGAGAAGGACTGGCCCACGCTGGTGCGCGGCGACATCGCCTATGGCAACGAAGAGATGATGACGGGATGCGAACAACGCGGACTGGCCTATTTGTTCCAGCTGCGGCAGTCGCAGCGGGTGGCGCAGTTGCTGGGAAAACTGGCCAGGCAGGGAGGCCAGGCGGGATGGCGTGACGCGGGCCAGGGCTGGGAGGGGGTCGAACAGGAGTTGCAGTTACAGGGCTGGAAAGCGGCGCGCAGAGTGATCGTGTCGCGGCGTAAACTCAAGGCGGATATCGAGGCCGAAGCCGATACGGCGCAACTGAGTTTGCCTGGCGCGACGATCCAGCATAAGGGTGGCGAATTGTACGAATATGCCGTGCTGGTGACCAACTGGCCGGAGCGGGATCTGCTCGCCGTAGCGCAAACTTACCGGGACCGAGCCGGAGCCGAGAACTTGTTCGACGAGTTGAAAAATCAATGGGGCTGGACGGGCTTCACGACGCAGGATCTGAAGCGGAGCCAGTTGATGGCTCGCATGGTGGCGTTGATTTACAACTGGTGGTGCATCTTCACGCGCATGGGAACCGGCGAGACTCATGGGGAGGCGATTACGACCCGGCCGCTGTTCCAGCAGGCAATCGCCCGCCAGACACGGCACGCCAACCAGACCCGCTTGTATATCTCGAGTATTCACGCAAAGGCCAGGCAAGCGGCACACTTACTGGATCGAATCAGCACCTGGTTGAAGCTATTTGTACAGCCTGCGGAGCAGTTGGGTTCAAAATCCGGATGGGGTGCCATGTTGCGCAGAATCTTTCAGGATTTCGGTAAGTTTCTCTTCGATCCGGCCCCTGAAGAAGGGGCGCTCGTGCCGGTCAACTGCCGGATCTAGGATTATATTTCGCTGCACACCTACATTGGGAATGCGGACAGTAACCTGGAGAAGTATCTGGGCGCGAGTGCGCAGGATCTGGAGTATCGCCTGCAGGTTGTTGAAGGGCAGATCAAGGCAGCGCAGAATGCGCAGCGTGTGAAGCGTCCGATCTACATTGCTTTTGATGAGTGGAATACCTGGTGTCGTGCGCGGAAGGGAACGACCGAGCATGAGATTGCGAGCACGGGGCTGGAGGAGCGCTACAACTTTGAGGATGCTCTGGCGAAAGGCATGTTCTTCAATGCTTTTTTTCGGCATGCGAATAGCGTCAAGATCACTAATCTTGCGCAATTGGTGAATGTCATTGCGCCGATCTTTACGAACAAAGGGGGGCTGTTTCTGCAAACCATCTATTGGCCGATTGTGGAATACGGGAAGCAGCGTGGGAACAGGTCGCTTGATGTACAGGTGAGCGCTCCTACTTATCGCGTCGGGACCCGGGAGCCCCATCGGATACCTGGATGTCTCTGCTACTTATTCCTCGAACCCTTCTGTTGTGTATCTGAATGTGCTAAACCGCAATGAGAAACAGGATCTTCTGGCCCGGATCGACAATATCGCAGGGCGCGTTGATCCGGCTGCCTCGGTTTGGGAATTGAACCATTCTGATCTCAAGATGGAGAATGATTTCAAAAGCGACAAGGTCAAGCCGACCACACGCAATGCCTCGCTCAGTGTGGTTGATAGCGGGTTCAGCTATACGTTTCCGAAGCATTCGCTGACGATTCTAAAGCTGAAGCTTCAGTAGCTGTCAATATTTCGAGAGAGATGATATGCTCTTGGACTGCTTGTTCTACTGCCTGCGCCGTTGTGCTTTATTTCGAAGGTCGGGTTTGATTTTGCAAGTTCGATAGAAAAGGAAATACAAAGCATGAAAAATTTCGCAATGAAGATGGTGATTGGAATCGCGATCACTAGCCTTGGGCTGTTTGCCGCAGACAATTCGATCGGAACCTGGAAGCGCAATATCGCCAAGTCTACGTCAACGACCACCAACCCGAACCCCTACACCAGCCAGACTACAGTACGCGAGGCGGTTGCCGGTGGCGTTAAGGTCACCAGCACAGGAGTAAGGAAAGACGGCAAAGCGTCGAACGGCAGCTATACCGCCAAGTATGACGGCAAGTTTGTCCCTGTTGCCGGAGGCGGAGCGTATGACAGCATGGCCATCAAGCAGGTTGATGCCAATACCTTTACGAGTGAAGCGAAGAAGACTGGCGGCAAGTACAACCTGAAGGGCAAGACTGTCGTTTCAAGCGAAGGCAAGACGATGACTTCCACCCTGTCGGGTACGGATGCCGATGGGAAGCCAATCAGCATTACCGTGATTTACGACAAGCAGTAGCGCAGGAGGGCGGGGTATTCGATTGGTTCGGATGCTCCGTCTTTTTTTTGCCTGCCTGACGGGTGGATTTCGGGAGCGAGCAGTGATATGCTCGAATCCCGTTTGATGGATGATGTTGCCGTCGACGGAGCGCTCTGCGAAGCCAGCGCTTGCAGTCGGGGAGCTTCGCGTATTCACTGAGTCAAAAGAGGAAACACAAAGCATGACAAACAGCGTAGCAACAGTGGTAGCAGGGATTTTGATCACTGCGAGCGGAATGCTTGGAGCCGACATTCGGCTTGGGAACTGGAAATACAATCCTGCGAAATCGAAGATCACAGGCGCCAACCAGTTGAAGAGTCAGACCGATATCGTCGAAGCGACGCCAGACGGAAAGATTACCGTGAACCGGACCGGACAATTTGCTGATGGTACGGCTTTCAAGTACAGCTTCAGCTACAAATATGATGGCCGTGATTATCCGGTCAAGGGAGCACCGTTTGACATGATTTCTGTCAAGCGAGTGGATATGAGTACGACGAAGTTTGAATTGAGTAAGTCTGGTAGCAAATACCAACTGAAGGGCACGACTGTAATTTCACGTGACGCACAGACTCGAACTATCACTTCGGAGGGTACGGATGCTGCGGGCAAGCCCATTAGCCAGACGACGGTATTTAACCGGTTTTAGTGAAGGGCGGCGGGGCACTCCATAGGTTTGGAGTGTTCCGCAATTTCTATATTGTTGTTGCGGGCGATAATTGGATTATGGATGAGCGAGAAAAAATCGAGCGGTGGGTGAAGCATTGGGAAGTTGCGGGGCCTGAGCTTGAGTTGATTCGCAAGAAAGAGATCCGCGAAGGGAATTATCTCGAGGTGCTGGAGAGCCTGAGCGGAGCCTTTTCTCATGCGTTGCATTCGCAGCCAATGCGGACGGAGTCGGGGATGGTGGAGATGCAGCGGCTGTTTGCGAAGTTGCAGAAATGAACGAGCTGTTTGAGACTGCGCATGAGGTGCAGGAATTTTGTGATGCGCGGGGATGGCAGAGTTGTTTTATCGGTGGGTTGGCGGTGCAGTACTGGGGGGAACCTCGAATTACGCGTGATGTTGATTTGACATTGATGACGGGCTTTGGCGATGAAGCAAGATTTGTCGAGGCGTTGCTTGCGCAATTTGAGGGACGGATGGCGGGGGCTGGAGAGTTTGCATTGCGGCATCGGGTTTTGTTGTTGCGATCGGGTGGCGGCGTGGCAATTGACATCTCGCTCGGTGCGCTGGCATTTGAAGCGGGCGCGGTGAGGAGAGCCGAAGTGCGAAGTTTTGGGGCTGGAATGGGGCTGCGAATTTGTTCTGCCGAGGACTTGATTGTGATGAAGCTGTTTGCATCCCGGGTGATCGATCTTCGCGATGCGGAAAGCGTTGTAACACGGCAGGGTGGAGCACTCGACTGGACTTACATGGAAACGCAACTGCAGCCTCTGGCTGAAGTGAAGCAAGATTCAGGGATGCTCGAGAACTTGGCCCGCTTGCGGGCTGGGATTTAGCGTTTGCGTTCGTAGAGGAAGATGGTGTCTTCGTGACGGGAGTCGGCTTCGCCGGTGTTGACTGCGAACTTGCCGCCTTTGAAGAGACTGCCGCCGGCGAAATCGCCGTCTTTGCGGAGGGCGTAGAACTGGATATTGAATTTTGAGAGACGGGTTTCGTCGTTATCGTAGTTGCGGGCGACACGCTTAAGGGCGTCGAGGACAGCCTCTTTCGCCGCCATGCCGTGGCGCATGTTTTCGACGATGGTGTGGGCTCCGCAGATGCGGATGTTTTCTTCGCCACGACCTGTGGAACCAGCGCCGCCGACTTCCTGATCGACAAAGACACCCGCACCGATGATGGGGGAGTCGCCGACGCGGCCGGGGATTTTCCAGGAGAGTCCGCTGGTGGTGGTAACGCCGGACATCTCGCCTTTGGCGTTGAGGCCGAGACAATTGATGGTGCCGGTGATGGGGACTGCGGCGACCTGGCGAGCCCAGGCGAAGACTTCTTCACCGAATTGCGGGAACTCGCGGCGGAGCATTTCGTTAACGGCAGTGTTCTTCTTGACGGGGGCGTCGAGACCGTCGGTCCAGTTGTTGTGGCCACCGGCGTCGCGCTGGCTCTGCTTCCAGGTGATCCAGGCGAGGCGGCTCTTTTCGGTGAGGAGGTTTTCTTCTTTGAAGCCCCAGGCTTTGGCGAAGTTGAGAGCGCCCTCGCCGCAGAGCATGACATGGTCTGTCTGTTCCATGACGAGCTTGGCGAGGCGGGCAACGTTCTTGATGTTATGAACTCCGGCGACGCTGCCTGCGCGACGGGTGGGGCCGTGCATGAGACTGGCGTCAAGTTCGACGACGCCCTGTTCGTTAGGGAGACCGCCGAGACCGACTGAGTTATCTTCGGGATCGTCTTCGACCATAGTGACGCCGGCGACGACGGCGTCGAGGGTGTCGGCGCCCGTGCGCATCATGCGCATGGCGCGGGTGCAGGCGATGAGGCCGTTGCCGGAAGAGATGACTGCGTATTTGCCTGCGGCTGACTGGGCTTGCGCCTGTGAGGCA
>JANXLY010000418.1 GCA_025354885.1 Acidobacteriota bacterium
CCCAGCGAATGGCTGATCATGTGAACGGTATGCGACAGGGTGGGGAATTCTTCTCGCCAGAAAAGCAACGGGTCATGCACTCTTTGATCTTCCTATAAATGAATGAACCGGAAAACTGAGCGCCATAATGCCGAAAACGCAGAGCGCCGGCTTCGGGCTCTGCCACAACAGGCTGAAGAGAAATCCGCATGTGCCGAGTAAAAAAAGCACCGGCGTAAATGGATAGCCCCACATGCGATACGGACGTTCGCGCTCGGGCTGCGTCCGCCGCAGCCGCATCAGCCCAACCACTGCAATTGCATAGTAAAGCCAGGCTGCAAAAATCGCCAATGGCAATAGGAAACTGAGGCTGCTCGAAAGCAGCACGAGCAGGCTGGAGCCAATTACATGCGCCGCCACTGCCAGCATCGGCGTGCCCCATTTGGGATGGACCCAGTCGAGGCCCGGCACGAAAAGCCTGTCGCGGGATTGCGCGTAATAAAGCCGCGACGCCGCCAGCGTCAACCCGTTCACGCATCCAACGATTGCCAGTAGAATCACAACGGCCAGCATCTTCGCGCCCGCAGTTCCCATCACCCTCCCCGCAACATCAGCCCCTACCTGCCCGCTCGCTTGCAACTCACCAATCGTCAACACCCGAACATACGCCATGTTCACCATCAAATACAGCACCACAATCAGAAGAAAGCTGACAGCAAAAGTCTTTGGCAAATCACGGTTCGGATTGCGCATTTCGCCCGCTATAAACCCGGCATAGCTCCAGCCCTCGTAACAGAAAAAGCAGGAAGTCAACGCCACACCAAATGACAACACGGAAATCTCGCCCGCAGGCTCTCTCTCTGCGGCAGGGGCAAAAAACGCCAGACCAATCAGAGCCAGCAATGCGGCAATCTTGGCGAAATTCGTGACATTTTGCACGATCACAGCCGCTCTCGTTGAAATTCCACCTACCATCCCGACGATCAGGATCAGCCCGATCGCGATTGGATTCTGCCAATCCGCGCTTACCAGCACAAGCACACTGAGATAGCGTGTGAATCCAGCAGCGACAAAAGCCGTTGCCCCAGAGAACAGCGCAAGCAAATGCACCCAGCCGCTTGAAAATGCCAGCGCCGGCCCAAACGCTTCTCGAATGTAAATGTAGAGTCCGCCATTTGCCGGCATCATCGAACTCAATTCGGCAAAGGCCAGCGCTCCGCAAAAAACCAGCGCACCGGAAACCAGCCACGCCAGGATCATCGCTTTCGACGAGGGCAATAATCGGGCCAACTCCTGTGGTGTCACAAATATCCCGGCCCCGATCACAATCCCGACCACTACATTCACAGCATCCAGCCAGGAAAGGTGCCGCTTCAGTTCATTGGGCACAGTGTTATTCATAGTGATATTCTCTACGCATGTCCACATCCATGCCCAAATCATTTTCGCGCCGCAGCCTGTTTGCGGGTGGCGCCGTTCTAGCTGCCGGACAGCTCGCACGAGCTCAAAATACTGAACCATTGCGCATTATGATGATGCAGAACTTCAGCGCTAAAGAGTTAGACCTCTTCACCAAGGCTGCACAGGGCCGCAAAGTGGAATTCATTCCTGTGCGCGGCATGGAAGAAATGCGCTCCAAACTACCGCAGGCTGAAATCGTCTTCGGCCAAATTCGCGCAGCCGACATGGATTACGCACCGAAACTCAAGTGGATTCAGGCCGCAGGTGCCGGCATGGAGGGCTTTGACAAAACCGTTCTTGCCTCACCGATCACTGTCACCAACATGGCACGAATCTTCGCCCCAGGCATTGCCGATACTGCCATGGGCCTTCTCTTATGCATCTCGCGCGGCATCAGTACTTATTACATGCCCCAGTTCTATAAAAAAGAGTGGAAGCCTGTCGGCACCATTCAGACTCCAGAACACATCGAGCTCGCAGGCCGCGTCATGGCAATTGTCGGCATGGGTGGCATCGGTTCAGAAATTGCCAAGCGCGCGCACTACGGCTTCGGCATGAGGATCTGGGCAACCGACGCGAAGCCCATGCCCAAACCTGATGCCGTAGAAATCCTCCGTGAGCCCGCCTGGTTCCCCGAAATGGTCAAAGGGGCGGATGTGGTCGTAAGCGCTGCACCCCTCACCGCCAAGACAAAAGGCATGTTCAGTGAGGCCATTTTTCGTTCGATGAAAAAAGACGCCATCTTTATCGCCATGTCTCGTGGCGGACTCTTTGACGACATGGCCCTCGTCAAGGTAATGAAAGAAGGCCATCTTCGCGGTGCCGGTCTGGATGTCTTCCCCATGGAACCTGTACCCTCAAACCACCCCATCTACGATTTGTCCAATGTCGTCATGACACCTCACACTTCTGGCTGGGGTGTCGAACGTCAGGAACGCCTGGTAGCCCACTTCGCCGAAAATATCCGTCGCTATACCCTCGGCCTGCCGATGCTCGCCGTCGTCGACAAAGTGGCTGGATACTAACAGGGATGGCAAAATTCGCCGCTGTCGATATTGGCAGCAACTCTATGCGCCTGCTGGTAGCCGGGATTGGCGATCAAGGCCAACTCTTGCGGCTTGCTGAAGACCGGCAAGTCACACGCCTCGGCGAGAGTGTCTTCACAAAGGGAATCCTCAGCGAGGACGCAATTCGCATCGCCGAAGAGGTTTTGACTCGATTTCGCGGCATCGTCCAGGGTCTTGACGTAGAAGCCCTGCGCGCCGTTGCCACCAGCGCCACACGCGACGCCAGCAACCGCGAAGACTTTCTCGCGCGCGCTCACAATGCCCTTGGCACCCCCATCGAAATCATCAGCGGCGTCGAAGAAGCCCGCCTGATTGGGCTCGGCGTCCACTCTGTTTGGCCGCAGGGTGACAACCCGGTGCTCATCATAGATGTGGGCGGCGGTAGTGCAGAGTTTGTCCTCATGGAGAATGGCGCGATGGCGGAGGGATACTCGCGCCCCCTGGGAGCCGTCCGTCTTAGTGAAGTCTTCCTCGATAAGGATCTCCCAAAGCGCGAGCAGCTACTCCGCCTTCAGGAGTTCATCGATGAAAAGCTCGAACTCGTAGTCCGCCGTCTCGGACGTCAGTCCTTCGTCCGTGGAATCGCAACTTCGGCCAGTGCTGCGGCTATCGTTTGTGCAGTCAACGGCATTCCGCGTAACGCCCGCAATCTCGCCGAGCAACGAACAGTCAGCCTCGATCAGGTGCGGCAGCTCTATCGCGAGCTCCTCACCATGCCTCTCGATCTTCGCCGCAAGTTGCCCGGAATTGGGCCTCGTCGTGCCGAAATTATTGTTGCCGGTGTCGCTGTGTTTCTTCGTGCTATGGAACGCTTTGATCTCCCCGCACTCCACTACTCCGGTGCCGGCGTCCGTGAAGGAATCATCGCCGACCTCGCCACCCGTGGCGAGATATCCAGCCGCCCCGGACTCGACGAAGGTCAACGTCGTGTCGTCGAAACTTTTGCCAGACGTTACGGGATCTCGCTTGCTCACGCCAAGGTTACTGCTGGCTTTGCTCTCGAATTGTTTGAGCGGCTGCGCCCGCTGCATAAGCTCGACTCCGGCTACGCGCGCCTCCTCGAGGCCGCCTGTTATCTGCTGGATGTCGGCCATTATGTGAGCGACACCGGCCACCACAAGCATTCCTTCTACCTCGTCTCTCACGCCGATCTGCCCGGTTTTACCGAAGCCGAAAAACGGCTGATTGCATTGCTCTGCCGTTTTCATCGCAAGAACATGCCTTCAAGTCGCTATCCGGAATTCATCGCGCTCAATGCCGCAGACCGGCGTGCACTCGAGTTTCTCGTCCCCTTCGTACGTACTGCCGACGCACTCGATCGCAGTCGCGATCAACACGTTCGCCTTGCCCGCTGCCAGATCCGCGGTGATGAAGTCGCTCTCACGCTCGAAGCCGAGGAAGGAAAAGATTGTGCCCTCGAAGAGTGGGCCGTAGAACGAAGTGGTGCCGCCTTCCGCTCCGTTTACGACAAGACCCTCGTCGTCGTCAGACTTTGACAACATGCGCTACCTCTGCTTCGCCATCGCCTCAATCGCTTTCGCCCAGTCCGAGCCGCGCTTCCTCCTGCACGGCGTCGCTCGAGATCTCAGCGAGGGCGTAAGCGTCTTCGATTTCGACCGCGACGGCCGTCTCGATATCGTCAGCGGCGCTTACTGGTATCAGGCCCCCAACTGGACTCCCCACCGCTTTCGCGACGTCGGCTTCACCAACGAGTACGTCATCAACTGTGGCGAGTTCGCCCTCGACATCAATGGCGATGGCTTCGAGGACATCCTCTCCGCCGGCTGGCAGGAGGACGGCATTTTCTATTACGAAAACCCGCGTCGCCTCGGCGTCATCTGGCCCAAGCGCAAGCTCGCATCCTCCAAAGACACCGAGGGCCTCACCATGGCCGACGTCGATGGTGATGGCATCAAAGATCTGCTGATTTCAAACTACAGCCGTCAACCCTTCTTCTGGATCCGCATCACCAAAGGCGCCCAATTCGAACTGCACACCATCCAGCAGGATGGCTCCGGTAATGGCCACGGCATCGGTTTTGGTGACATCGATGGCGATGGTAAAGGAGACATCGTCACAGAGCGCGGCTGGTTCCGTCAGCTCGATTGGCGCAAGGACCTCTGGGAATATCATGCAGACTTCCAGCTCCACGACGCCTCCATAGAAATTCTCGTAAGCGACGTCAATGGCGATGGCAAAGCCGATCTCATCTATGGTCGTGGCCATGCCTATGGCCTCTACTGGCTGGAGCAAAAAGCCAAGGGAGTCTGGACGCCACACGTGATCGATGAATCTTACTCTCAAATCCACACGGTCGCATTCGCCGATCTCGATGGCGACGGCAAGCCAGAACTCCTCGCCGGTAAACGCTACCGCGCTCACAACGAAAAGGATCCCGGGGCCTTCGATCCTCTCGTCTTCTACTACTACAAATTCACTCCCGGCCCAAAGGTGCACTTTGAGCGCTTCCCCTTGGCAGTCAATTCTCTCGCCAGCCCCGGCGTTCAACTCCTTGTACGCGACATGGACGGCGACGGTGACCCCGATATTGTGATCGCCTCCAAGGCCGGTCAATACTGGTTTGAGAATTTAAGAGTGAACCGCGTTCCAGACTCGCAACGAGAGACTTTGTATCAGCGCTTTCCTGCCCGCAACTAGCTTTGCTAAGCTATTAAATGCCGCCTCGTTGGGAGATCGTCTAACGGTAGGACAGCAGACTCTGACTCTGCTTATCGGGGTTCGAATCCCTGTCTCCCAGCCATTCCCTCCGCTTACCCACACCCAGTCGCAAGACGCTCATCGTGCAAGGCAGGTCTGCCTCCCGCTTCTGTGATAATATTTCAGATACAGTTGGTATTGTAACTGTGAACTGCATTATTTTCTGAGGTCAACCCCTTTGCGAACTCTCGCCGTGCTTTGTTTGCTGTCATTCTGCCTCGGAGCGGGTCAAGCTCAAACACCAGCTCAACTGGAACTGTTTGAGAAAAACGCCCGCCCGCTCTTTGTCTCCAAATGCCAGGGCTGCCACAACGCAAAGCTCAAAAGCGGCGGTATCGATCTTAGTTCGCCCGAAGCGATCAAAGAAGCCGCTTCCATGGGCATCTTTGGCAAACCCTCCGAGGCGGAAAAAAGCGTTATGGTCCAGGTGCTCAGCTATGAGAGCCAGATCAAGATGCCGCCACAAGGCAAACTGTCGCCTGAAGCCATCGCTTCCGTTCGCGACTGGGTAGCCGCCGGCGCTCCAATCCCCGCCACCCTTCCAGCTGCTGGCAATTCTCTCACTGGGACAGGAGTCCGTCCCGTGGATCTGCGCGGTGTCATAACCGATGCCGACAAGAATTTCTGGGCCTTCAAGCCGTTATCAAAAACCAAAGCTCCGGCAACAGTCCAGAGCGATTGGGCAATAGAGCCTCTCGATCAGTTCATCCTCGCCGGCCTTGCAAAGAACCGGCTGAAGCCCTCCCCGCCTGCAGACAAATCAACTTTGCTGCGCCGGGCCACCTTCGATCTCACCGGGTTGCCACCTACGGAAAAGGAACTGCAAGCCTTTCTCGCCGACAAGTCTCCGAAAGCCTTTGAGTCCGTAGTCGACCGTCTGCTTGCATCACCCCGTTACGGCGAGCGCTGGGGCCGCCACTGGCTCGACGTGATGCGTTATGCCGATTCCACCGGCAGCGATGAAGATCACCGCTACCCCCACGCATGGCGCTATCGCGACTATGTCGTTCAAGCCTTCAACGACGACATGCCGTACAACCAGTTCGTACGCGAGCAGCTTGCGGGCGACATTCTGGCTGCCGACCCAAACTCTGGTGTCGGCTATCGCGGCATCATCGCCACAGGCTTTCTCGCCCTTGGCAAAAAGGCGCTCGCGCAAAAAGATCTACCGCTCAAACGCTACGACGTCGTTGACGACCAGATCGAAGTAACGGCGAAGTCCTTTCTTGGTTTGACCGTAAATTGTGCCCGTTGCCACGATCACAAATTCGACCCCATCGCAACCAAGGATTACTACCAGTTGGCCGCAATTTTTGCCTCCACCCTGAGCTACGAGAAGGGCGAAACCGGCGACCCCATTCAGACCCCGCTCGCCGCCCCCGGCGAATTTGAAACATTCAAAAAGCAGTGGGCTGGTTTCAACGATGTCGAAAAGAAGCTGTCGAAGATTATCGACTTTGACAAGGATGCGAAGCACCAACGCGACATCGGACAGAAGCAAATCGCCGATTCCATGCTGGCTGCCTACCGCGTTTATGGAAAGCGTGACGCACTCGCTGCTGTTGCTGCAGCGACAAAACTGGACGAGGCTCAGCTTGCTCGCTGGGTGGATTATCTGAAGAATCCCAAGCGCCCCGAACTCGCGAAGTGGGTCGCGGCGAACGATTCAAACCAAAAGGAAATCGCCGATCAGTATCAGGAAGAATTCCGTCGCAGCGCCTACCAGTATGATCAGGATCTCAGCTGGTGGAAACAGGCCCAACACAGTTTTCCGAATGCGGGAAAGGTAGCTGGTCCACGTCCGAAATTGACTGGCGAAAAGGATCCCTTTTTCGTCGCTGTCTGGCAGAATTCCGGCCCGCTCCACCGCACCCGTGACGAACAGCTCGCAGCTCTTGCGCCAGAAAAACTGAGAGAAGCTCAGTCCTTGCTCGCCCAATCCGCTGAGCTTGAGAAGACGCTGCCCAGCAAAGAAATTCCCATGGCCTGTGCCGTCCTCGAAGGCGAAACGATGGATCAAAAAATCTTTGTCCGCGGCGATTATCACAACCTTGGTGATGCCGTAGATCGCACTGTTCCCTTGATCCTGAGCCTCAACGCCCCTGCGCAACCTGCCAAAACCAAAAGTGGCCGTCTCGAGCTGGCAGACTGGATTGTCGATCCCCGCAACCCGCTTCCGTCACGCGTCATGGCGAACCGAATTTGGCAAGGTCACTTTGGCGATGGCATCGTTCGCACTCCAGATAATTTTGGCCGTCTTGGCGAGCGCCCCTCCAACCCCGAACTACTCGATTACCTCGCCAGGACTTTTATGGAGAGCGGCTGGTCCATCAAGAAGATGAACCGGATGATCATGCTCTCAAACACCTATCAGATGAGCGCTGCCTTCGACGAAGATACAAAATTGAAAGATCCTGAGAATCGGCTCATCTCTCACTATCCCCGGCAGCGCCTCAGCATCGAAGAAATTCGCGACACTTATCTCGCCCTCGGCGGCGACCTCGATCTGACCATGGGCGGCACTCTCGATCCGGGTGTTGGTACCGATGGCGAAACCAGCGCCAACCGCATCAGCATGAATCCGGAAAAGACGAACCGCCGCAGCATCTATCTCCCGCTGCGCCGTTCCAATCTACCCACCCTCTACACGCTCTTCGATTTTGGGGATGCCGCCACACCGGACGGCAAGCGCACCTCCACAACTGTTGCGACACAAGCTCTATTCGTCATGAACAGCCCGCTTGTAATCCGTGAAGCGAAATCGCTCACCGACACGGTCTTGAAGCAGGAGAAGCAGGACAAGCGCCGCATGGAAGAAATTTACCTCCGCGTGCTGGGCCGCAATCCAGACTCGAGTGAGATGGATCGAGGGCTTTCCTATTTGCAGAGTTTCCGCGCAAAATGGGATCAGATCGACGAGAGCAAAGCGTGGACTAGCCTGACGCACGCCCTCATGGCGTCTAACGAATTTATATTTGTCTACTAAGGTGCCAAGAAGAAAATGAACATCAATTCTTTCCTGACCAAAGCCCCTAAGAATTCCGAGCTGTCGCGCCGCGCCATGCTACGTTCTGCTGGGTGCGGCTTCGGCTATATGGGCCTGCAATCCCTGCTCGCCGATGCAGCGAGGGCTGGCGTTTCGGTAGATCCGCTGATCCCCAAGTCGCCGATGTTCCCGGCTCGGGCCAAGCGCGTCATCTTTCTCTTCATGCACGGTGGCCCCTCGTCCATCGACACCTTCGATCCCAAGCCCTACCTCGACACCCACGACGGAAAACCTCTGCCCATCAAGCAGCCACTCACCTTCGCCGCTGGCAAAACCGGGGCTTTGATGAAATCCCCCTGGAAGTTCAAGAATTGCGGCCAGAGCGGTCTGCCGATCAGCGAACTTTTGCCCAACATCCGCGAATGTGCCGACGACCTCTGCGTCGTCCGTTCGATGGTAGGTGAAGGCGTGGACCACGGCGCTGCGCTTCTGCAGACCTTCACCGGCACCTTTACATTTACGCGCCCGAGCATGGGCTCCTGGGTGCTCTACGGCCTGGGTTCAGAGAATCGAAATCTCCCTGGCTACATCACCATCAAGCCGGCACTTTCACATGGCGGTTCGAAGAACTGGGCATCCGGCTTCCTCCCCGGCTCTGTGCAGGGCACTGCGATCGGCAATGCCGGTATGCAGATCAACGAAATTCAGAAAGAGCCCATCGAATACCTCGTCAATCAGGGCCTCAACCGCGAACAGCAGCGCTATGAGCTCGACATGATTCAGGCCATCAATCGCAAGCATCAGGATTTGTGGAAGTTGGACGATGAACTGGAAACTCGCATCCAGTCTTTCGAAATGGGTTTCCGGATGCAGGCCGAGGCCTCAAAAGTCTTCGATGTGTCTGGCGAATCCGAAGCAACCAAGAAGCTCTATGGCCTTGATGATCCCAAGACCGCCGATTTCGGCTGGCAGTGTCTACTGGCCCGCCGTCTGGCTGAGAAGGATGTGCGCTTCATCCAGTGCACGCACAGCTATAAATGGGATCAGCACTCTGACCTTTTCACCAAGCACAACGAAAACGCCGCTGAGGTAGACAAGCCGATCGCCGGGCTGCTCAAGGATCTCAAGGCGAGGGGCTTGTTGAAAGACACATTGGTAATCTGGGCCGGCGAATTTGGTCGCACCCCGGTCTCGGAAAGCGGCAATGGCCGCGATCACAATCCCTACGGTTACTCACTCTTCATGGCTGGCGGTGGCGTGAAGTCCGGCTTCGCCTATGGAGCGACAGATGACTTCGGCTACCATGCTTCAGAAAACCGCATGCATATTCATGACTTCCATGCGACGGTTCTCGCCCTCATGGGTCTCGATCATATGAAGCTCACACACCGTTATTCGGGCCGCGACTTCCGCCTCACCGATACCGCCGGCAACGTTCACGACGGCATTTTCGCCTAGTTCGAAGCTAGACCGGAACTCCCGCAAGCCGCGCAATCGCCAGCGCATTTGCTTCTGTTGTGACTCCCTGCTTGAGCAGATAGTCAAAGTCCATCGGGTCGCTTCCGTCTCTCGAGCAGGTATGTACATTCGTGCCGCATAGCGCGGCCGAAGCGATCTCGGTGAGCGCCAGATCGTGTGTCGACAGCGCACCAATTGCACCTCTGTCGAGCAGCGTTCGCACCACTGCTTCTGCGGCCACACGACGATCCCGCGAGTTGGTTCCACTAAAGATTTCATCGATCAGAAACAGAACCGGCTCCCCTTGGCTGGTCATCTCGATGGTCAGGCGTAGCCGGTCCATCTCTGCCATGAATTTCGACTTCCCGTGTTGCAGCGAGTCCATAACGGATAAGGAAGAACATACAACCAGCCTCGACAGGACAAGCGCTTTCGCCCTCACCGGCGCGCCAGCAAATGCCAGTACGGCATTCAATCCGATTGCTCGCAACAGCGTGCTCTTGCCTGACATGTTGGAGCCGCTGATGACATAAAAACGGCAATCTCCATTGAACCGGACATCATTCCTGACACACGTCTCGCTGAAGAGCAGCGGATGTCCAAGCCCCTCGGCTTCATAGAGCGCGAGTTCTCCTGAGACCACTGGAAAAGTATTTTCCGGGTTCTCGTATGCGTAATTCGCTAGAGCATTCAATGCTTCAAATTCACCCCAGACATCGATCCACAATCGCAGCTCTGCGCCGTGCTTCATCCTCCACTCTTCAATCGCCATACAAAGCTGTGTGCCCACCAGAAAAATTAAAGAGGGCAGATAGAACCAGTCTTTATTGCGCTCTGCCAGAGCATCCATCATCCGCTCGAGACTCCGCACCGACTTTGCGCTTCCCCGAATCCGGTCCACCAAGTGCTGCAATTTGGGCGAGTGAAACTCGTGCGCTTCGAGCAATTGCAGACCTTCCCGCAAGACCTGACTCTCAATGGATAACGCACCGAGCGAAGCAATCATCTGGTGTATGCGGTCACGAAAGTGCATCCCAATCAGGGCATGGAGCGCGAGAAACGGCATGAGCGCCTGGGCTACAAGTGGCCAGGCAAGAAACCGGAACAAACCGCTCAACAACAGACAGGCAACTGCCGTAGAGCTGCCGAGTGCCAAAATCCGCAGTGGCTTGGGAAAAGAGATTACCGGCAAATCAACCCAATCCGAAAAGGTCTCCCATCTCGATTCATGGGCTTCAAACTCGCCGACCAATGCCACTTGCTCTCGCAACTTTGCCTGTTCTTTCAATTCCTGCACGGCCGCCTGCCGCAGGTGGATCTCTTCGAGTGCCGGAGCGCTGAGCAGATACTGAGCCAGCCCTCGTCTGCCAATGGCGCTACGCGCAATGCAGAGCAACTCAAACAACGAGCCTTCCCCAAACACATTCAGGTCTCTTGCATAGGGATGATCTGCTGCAAGAAACTCTTCCCCATCAGCCCCACTTCCGGGCCACTTCCCTGCAACGCGTTCGGCGGCCCGATCATAGTACCGTCGCAATCGTGACATTCGATTTTGCACTCGCAGAAACTTGCGAAAACGCTGCACCGCTGCAACCAGCAAGGCTGCAGGGACAAGGAGCCACGCGACAGATACTTCCTGATTGCTGGCAGCTACGCCGAGAAGCACCATTAGGGCAAGTGAGATCGCAATTGCGATTGCCGCCACAGAGCTCTGAGAGCCGGCACCCGCCAGCTCAATCTCCAGCTCTTCAATTCTCGTTTTGTGACGAATCAGCATTTCGGAAACAATCACACCAACCATGATACGAATCCGCTTCCCTTCTCCTGCACGAAGCACGCATGCTTCTCTATGCACTGAAGCTCATCTGCCAGGCAGTGGATTTTCTCTTCCACCAAATTTTGATCGGAATCCACAAACGTCAGCGCACTCAGGCCCTCAAACGGGAAGCTTGCTATTTATGGCTGGTACATAAAATGGGGCCGGCAGGAGAAATACCCTTCGCTCAACCTGCCTTAGAGGCTAGCGCTTGTTGGAGGAAGCAGCCTCTATCGAGGACTTCGCTGATGGGACTGTGGAATTGCGTTCATTGACGGGAGAGCCCTTCATCCAATCGGGCCAATTGGCAACTTTAATCGCGGCTTGATCAATTCGAGCCCAAGAAAATTGAGGGGGGGGGGTCTGTTTTGGTTGGTCAGCCATTTGATCCTTTGGATGCAAGTATACGCGAAAGGTCACTCCAAACATGAAATTCTCGCTCTAAATAGGAATTCGGTTGCATCTGTAACCTAGGAGTGGCGTTGGAACGTTCAAA
>JANXLY010000388.1 GCA_025354885.1 Acidobacteriota bacterium
AGTCCTGTCAGCCCACGCCGATCAATCGCCTGCGCAGCCACCATGTGCGCCAGTGCCGGTAGATTATTATGTTCGCTCAAGTGCCCCAGCACCAGTTTCCGTGTGCGTGGCGACAGGTCATCGAGAATGAACTGGCTCACCACATCGTTGGACAAATGCCCCCGCCGCGACATTACCCGTTGCTTCAGGCTCCACGGATAAGGCCCTACCTTTAACATCTCCAGATCGTGGTTCGACTCAAGCAAAAGGATGTCGCAATCCTGCAGGTGGTAACGGATCGAATCCGGCATGTATCCCAGATCCGTGCAGATTCCAACCTTTCGATCATTCGAACGAATTGTAAAGCCCACAGGGTCCGCCGCATCGTGGGGAAGGGTAAAGGAGTGCACCACAAAGGACCCGATCTCAACTGCTGCGCCCGCCTGAAAGGGGCGAAAGTATTGCGCTTCTTTACCCGGCTCGAGCGAATCCGCAGTCCCTTGGGTCAGGTAAACCGGCTTTGCCAACTTCTTCGCAATCGCGGGCAACCCGGAGACATGATCGCAATGTTCATGCGTCACGAGTATCGCGTCAATGCACTTTGGATCCACGCCTTCAGCCTCAAGCCGCGCAAAAGTTTCACGCCTTGACAGCCCGCAATCAATCAGCAGATGAGTAACTCCATCCGTGACGTAGGCGGAATTGCCGGCGCTCGAGCTTGCGAGGATCAGAAATCGGACAGGAAATTGCACTCAGTAGACTTGAAAAGCTAGTCTAGCAGGTGCGCCAATAATCGGCCAGACGCCGATGCCCAAGCGCGGGCGCAATGCAGTCGTTAGACCCTACAATACTGAAAAATTCCATCAGGTCCGCCAGCCTGGGATGAAACGGCGATACTAGCTTCGCCTCCGCCCGCACCAGCCAGTCTGGCGCCTTCGGCATCCAGACTTTCTTTCTGCCAACCGCTTCGGCAACACTCTGATTGATCTGCGCGCGGGTCAGGATCTCCGGCCCGCCGCAAGCCAAATCAACCGGACCGGATGACACGTACTTCACGATCAACTCCGCAACATCCTGCGGATCAATCGGGTTCGTACGCGCCAGACCAGTCCCGATCAGCGGCAAAAAGCCTTTGCGCGCCATCGGCAGCAGATCTTCAAACGCGCTGAAGATCCCCGTCGGACGAATCACCGTAGACGAAATCGGTGCTTGCCGCAGCGCGGCAACAAAGCTCTCATGCGCTCTCACGTAAGCCGTGTGAGCGTAGCTCTCCTCCACATGGACGCCCAAATAAACAAAACGATAGGCCTTGGCCCGCAACGCTTCCCGCAGCAGCGCCTCATGAATCACCGGGTCCACCTGCGCATAGCGGCGCTTGTCAGGTGCACGCATCGACACACTCGCACCTGCGCAAGACACCACCGCTTCACAACCCTCTGCCAGCCCTTGGGCCGCACCCGCTTTTGTGAGATCGAAATCCCTCCCGGAGACAGCACGCACCTGGTAGCCAGCCTCACGCATCAGCGCAAGAACCCGCCGCCCAACCTGCCCGCCTGCTCCAGTCAAAAGCACCGTCACACATATACATGCGCTATAAATCTCGCAAAAAGCTCATCTCACGTTGAAAAATCGGAATTTCTTTATCGACCGCCCATTCTCCAGACGCATTGCGCCGTACCGCTCGCCCGCGTTTGAAATCGGCAGGTTCTTTGGCCCAGTTCAACCCCTTGGCGTGCAGCAGATCATGCTTCTCAGCGTCTGATTTCCCCAGCAGTTCTACATGCGAATAATGTGCCGAAGCCAGCATATTCAAACTGTTGGCAGTGGCATCCAGTTGCCTCCACACAAAATACTTTTCCACCTCGCTCGCCTGCGCAATCACCAGAGCCCGGCAATCAAAACTGGCCAGCTTCTCGCTCGCGTAAGCCCGCGCAAATGCAGCCGTAAACACACTCGCCCCCACCGACACCAGCTTCTGCAAATTGCCGTCAAACCACATCGGACTCTTCTCCGTTTCAAGATCGCTCAACAGAAACGAATACTCATCGCTCTGCCCATAGGCAAAACGGCACCCCGTCATTTCGCGGCACAACACCAATGCCGCCGCATCCAGCGCATCTGCGAGTGGGCGGCAATAGGGCCGCTCCAGATCTTTCGTGAACTGATGAAAGCTCCGCCCGTCAATGCGCAACACCACATGCGTCTGCCGCGGCAATTGCACGCGCAACGCGTCTTCGTAATATCGCTTGATTCGGTCGCCGAGTTCGTCTTTCATGCGCTAGCTTAAGGAAGAGAGTAGGGGAGTGATGCGGGTTGTTCTCGATACCAACATACTAATTTCCACGTGCTGGACGCCCGGTGGCCTCGAAGAACAGGTCGTTGAACTCGGCCTCGCCCGTCGTTTCACGATCGCCGTGAGCCCCGCATTATGGGCAGAATACATCGATGTCCTCCGGCGGCCCAAGTTCAAATCCATACAGCCGCGAGTAGACTTGCTCATCGCCCGTCTCAAGCCTGCCGTCTGGAAAGTCGAACCCACCACAACACTCACCCTTGCCTCCGACCCGGACGACAACCGCATCCTCGAATGTGCAGCCGCTGCCCAGGCATCTTACATCGTCACAGGGAATCTTCGCGACTTTCCGCTGGACTGGCCCGTGGCCCGCATCGTTCATGCGCGCCACTTTCTCGCTGATCTTGCTCAGTCGAACTTCACGGCTTCTGCCGAGCCATAATACAAGCCGTTGAAGAAGAGTTTGAAGGTCCCGTGGAGTTGTGCCCGAAAGGTCACTTCCGGCCCATACAAAAACAGTCGTCCTTCTCCTACCTTCGCTTCCGCTACCGCCACTCCGCCCTCCAGATAGTGCTGGCCCCAGGCCCAGCCACTCCGCAGAGGCTTCGCATCGGCAAACCACGCCACAGGCTTCACGTTCTGCAAACCGGCATCGGGCTTGAGCCGGAACACCGGGCTATCTTCAAAGAAGATATCCGCCTTTTTCTCCATGCCGTATGCCAGCGGGTTCGTGTTGTCAATAGCAACTTCCAGCACCGATCCCGGTACATAGAATTTCTCATTCGGCAGCTTCTTCTCGCTGCCATTCGCCAGGCGTTCGACAAGCTGATCGCTCACCGGTAAACCCAGCATCTGCGCAAGGGCGGTGGATGTTCCAATCGTCAGAACCGTGCCACCAGATTCGAGAAAGCGCTTCAGTTGCGGTACTGTTTTCTCGCGAGTTACACGGCCCTGACGCGCTTGCCATTCCGGCGACAGATTTGATGTATCACCAGCACCACCACCGCCGAATCGTGCCCGTTCCGAAATGCCGCCAGTCACAAACACAAGCACGTCGAACTTGGCCCGCAACTCACCCTGATCAAAGCTTGGCGGATACACAACTTCAAACGGAAACTGGAATTGCTCAAACAGCCAGCGTGTCCAGCCCGAGGACATCGAGCCCCCTACGTTGTCCCAAAGCCCGATCCGGATCGGCTTCAGCTTGAGCGCATCCCCTTTCGGCTTCTCCGCAGCCGTTGTAAATTGCACCGCTGCGTCCTTCGCGACACTTGCAACCACTTGTGCAGTCTTCTCCTTGAGAGGCACATAAATCGTACCGGCTTCGAGACCGTTGCCTCCCTTTAGCCAGTACACATCCTCGCCAGCCGCGAGCAATTGGTTCATCGCCTTGAAGCTGTCGTTCACTTTGTGGCTCAGCAGATAACCTGCCGCGCCACTTCCATTCACCTTGCCCGCAGGCATCGGCAAAAAGCCGGTCACCTTCTCAAACGGGCCGCTAAAATCATTCAGGATTCGATCAAACTGAATCCCCATTTGATAGGCCAGGGTCCAGCCCGCGCTGTCATAAGGAGGGATCGGAGGCCCGCCCGGAAACCGGAAGTCATTCGGATAATTCTGCGGTTCAAACATGTCGAGCAGATGCGGTCGAAAAGCTTGTGTCGTCTTGAACACAATCGAACCCTTCGCATACTTCTTGCCCTCAACTTCAAAATCCGCCGTTGCCTTCATCGCGGTGACTCCCATCCACTGCAGCGTGTGCGTAAACTTCACCGCCGTGTTGAAGTCCGCCTGATCTGCCGGCAGAATGTAACCGCGCGGGTCACGCCATTCGGGCTTGAGCAACTCTGCGTAATATTTCGTCGGCACCACGCCACCTTGCCGCGCCTCACCAACCACAATTCCGTCCTTCGCCATCCGCTCGTTCAACCAGTCCAGTTGCTTCGGCAGGATCGTCCAGTTGTCTTTGCTGCCGCGCTCAATAGAGTTCCTGCCCATCCGGTAAATGTTGTAGAGCAAGTCGTCCTTGTGTCGCGAAGCGTAATCCAGAATCGCCCGGTTCGCTGTAACAGAGTATTCGATCGACTGCCGAAAGTGCCACTTCTCCTGCGGCGCAATTGGAAACGGCGTCGTCTTGTTCTGCAACATCCTCGACGGCACAAACGGAATCTCCATCGGCGTCGGGCTCCCCGCAGACTCCGTCAGGATTCCGATCATGTTGTGGTAGTAAGACGTCGTTCGCAGGCCGCCGTTGTACCAGACCGAAAAGCTAGCACCCTCTCGCGTTGTAAATCCAGCCTTACCCTCCACCGCAAAACGCGCATGCATGGCCGAACCAATCTGGTCCACTCCAATCATCATCATCGGGTCGTAGAGATAGCTCGCCGGATCGCGGAAAGGCGGACAAAACAGGATCGATCCCGCAGGACCTGTCTGGTGGTGGTTGTAAAGAATTTGCGGCACCCACTCCAGATACAGTTGCCGGTTGATGTTCTGCGTTTCATTCTGCGTGCTCATGAAGAAGTCTCGATTGTTGTCGTGGCCAACATACTTCTGGTAGAGCCGTTCGGGGCTGTAGCGGCGCTTGGTCGGATCCGGGTTGCGCATGTAATTGGAGCTCACCAGTTCCATACCGTCCGGGTTTGCGTGCACGAACAGAATGACGCAATCACGCAGCATGCGTAATGTCTCCTCGTCGTTGCGCGACACCATCTGATAGGTCATCTCGATCAACTGCGCCGCACCCAGCACCTCCGATGCATGCAGGCCCCCATCGATCCACACAACCGCCTTGCCCTCCTTAGAGAAAGCCCGCGCCTGCTCTTCGCTAATGCCCTCTGCCGTTGCCATGCGGTGAGAAAGTTCTTTAAGCCGCGCAAGATTCTTGATGTTCTCGGGCGAAGAGACGATAGACATATACTGCGTCCGCCCCTCGGCAGTCCTGCCAATATCCACCAGCTTCATGCGGTCAGATTCACCAGCCAGTTTCTGCATGTACTTCTCGTACTGTGAATAAGTGGCGAGGAAGTAGTCGTCCCCGATGTTATAGCCGAACTCCTCTTTGGGAGAACTGATCTTGCGCTGCGCCGCCGCACTCAGGCAAAAGGCGAAGAGAACTATCCAGATTCGAAATCGCTGCATATTAGGCGATTGTCGCAAATTAGTACCGCCGCCAGTTCGATAAATTTCCGCTAAAGTGTCAGGCGACGTGCCCAGATATTCCGATACCGCACCGGCACATCATGGTCCTGCAACCCCAGCGGCAGCTCCGCTTCATGTGCCTCATAAGTCCCGACAACCCGGTGTGACATCCTGCCTATCACTTCCTTGCGATGCTGCACCACAATCCCGTTCAGGATCACCGACACAAATGCCGGCTTCACCAGATCCTTCCCGTTAAACTTCGGCGCTTCCCAAATGATGTCGTACACATTCCATTCCCCCGGCTTGCGGACCGCATTCACCAGCGGCGGATACTGCCCATACACCGCACCAGCCTGCCCGTCTGCATAAGTCGGATTGTTGTAGCTGTCCAGCACCTGAATCTCATACTTCCCCATCAGCAAAACTCCAGAATTCGCGCGCCACTGGGAGTCGCCTGAAATCTCCGTCGGCGACGACCACTCCAAATGCAGTTGCATATCGCCAAACGATTCCTTCGTTCTCGCATCTCCCGCACCGGGATTCACTTCCATGTAGCCGTTGCTGAGCTTCCAGTTCATCGCTGGCTTGTCCTTCTTTCCCGCAAAAGTCCAGTGCGACAAACTCTTACCGTCGAAGAGCACAATCGCATCAGATGGCGCGCCACCCGCCACTGCTGCTGGCGTAACAACGGGCGGGTTAGGGCGATCGATATCGTGTACCTTCCAGCGCTGAAACGGAATGATTGGAGTATCGCTATACCCGGTCGGCTGGTTAAATCGTGATGCGTTCTTCACCTGTTGTGCCAGTGCGGCTGTCGAAGCCAGTAAGGAAGCAAAAATGGAGCGTCGGTTCATCGTCAAGATCCTCTACAGCAGCGTATCAAAGAACCTGAACTGAACCAACGAGTTCTATTTCAAATAGCTCTCGGCCCAGTTCAAATTCTGCTCCATGACGTTCTGCGTGAACTTTGGCTCGTTGGGCCCATGCGGGGTCCTCGGATAGACAACCATCTTTACCGGCACCCCTCGCCGCTTCAGCGCCGCATGGAACTCATAGCCCTGCGTGGTGGGCACTCGGGGGTCGTTCTCTCCATGCAGAATCAATGTCGGCGTCTTTACGTATTGGATGAAGTTCATCGGCGAGCTACGCTGATACGCCGAGAGTTGTTCCCAGGGCGGTCCGCCAAAATAATCCTCATAAACTGCTGGAATGTCCTGGGTCCCATACATCGATACATGATTCGTAATCCCCGCTCCCATCGCCGCACATCGAAAGCGCGTCGTCTGTGTCACCGTCCACGCCGTCATGTATCCGCCATAGCTCCATCCCATCACACACATTTTCTCTGCATCCGCCACCCCCATCGCAATCACATGGTCCACCCCCAACATAATGTCCTTATAGTCCAGACCACCCCAGTCCTGATTTACACGATTCCTGAATTCTGCCCCGTAAGCTGTTGAACCCCTTGGATTTGGTCGCAACACTGCGAAACCTTTAGCCGCAAACGTGGCGATCGGATAAAGCCCGCCAGCCCCGACGTAGCTTTCACTAAAAACACCAGATGGCCCGCCATGAATATTCAAAATCAGCGGGGCCTTAGTCCCGGCAACATAGTTCGCCGGATAGGTCAGAATCCCCTCAATCGCCAACCCGTCCTTCCCCTTCCAACTCACCACTTCCGACTTCGCAACCGGAGGCAATTCCAGCCCGCTGTTCGCCGCACTCACCTGGACAGGCGTTCCGCCCAAAGCCATCACAAACGCCTCAACCGGCTGATCCAGACTCTGCACTGGAAAGCCGAAATAAGTCCCAGCAGCATTCATCCGCACATTGCCGAACACGCCGCTTCGTGGCGCATACATCGTCTCCAGCGGCCCATCAAGCGGCAACCGGTAAACGACACTCCGCGTCCCTTTCGCTTCAAAAATCACGATTGACTTCGAATCCGGTGCCCAGCCAGCAACAGTCGGATTATCGTTCGGCGTCGCTGCCAGCTCTCGAATTTGCCCGGTCGCACGCGTAAAAAGTACAATCTTTTCAGCGTCATGGCTGGATTTTTTCGCGCGTCGCTCAAAGACAATAAATCTGCCATCCGGCGAATACTGCGGCTGCGCTTCAAACAGGTTTGTCGCCGCAATCAGCTTCGTCTTTCCGCTCGCCACATCCAGTTCCACAATGTCGGCCGAATACGCTTCGTTTGCTTCGCTCGACACCCTTCGGTCCACGACAATCTGCTTTCCGTCTGGCGACCAGTCAAAACTCGCCACATGAAATTCACCCTTCAACACACTCTTCGGCGCAGCTAACGGTTCCTTCAAATCCAGCAGCCACAAGCTCTGCCGGGGCGGCATTGCCCCCACCACCCGAAAGTCCAACTTCTCCTTGCGACGCTTCTCCAGGTCCTTGTCTTCTTCGGTTGCCGAAAAAGCCACAAAGCGCCCGTCAGAAGAAACACGAAATTGTCCCAGCACACCCTTCCAGTCCGTCAGCTTCTCCGCTTCTCCACCCTCCACCGGCAGGCGATATAAATTCCGCTTTCCAGACCGCTCCGATGCGAAGTAAATCGACTTCCCGTCTGATGCCCAGGCCGGAGCATTCGCACTCTTGTCCCCTTGCGTCAACTGCCGCCGCCCGCTCCCATCCACCAGCGCAAAATGAATCTGCGTCAGCATCTCGCTTTTCTCTGTTTCGATCACTGCCTTGGTCTCAAGCCAGATCACGCTCTTGCCGTCAGGGGAGGGAAGCACCTCGGCAATCGTCTTCAGCTTCATCGAAAGTGAAGGCGACCATTCGGCTGCAAACGCAACCATCGAGAGCAGTAACAGAAATATCACACGCATATCGCGAGTGTAATCTAAGCTCGGGCGAATCCGCTCCAGAACTGCAACTGATCCCGTCCCCCGCGCTTGGCCGTATAAAGCGCCTCATCCGCTTTGGTGAACAAAGAATGCGAGTCCATCTGGTCCTGCCACTCGCACACTCCACAGGAAAACGTGATCTTGTGCACGCTCTGATCCGGGGCAATAAACAACTCGCGCCTCGCAACTTCGCAAATCCTCGAAAGCATCGCCGATGCTTCGTTCTCGCCGCCCTGGATCGAGATCACAAACTCGTCCCCACCCCAGCGCCCCACCCAGTCGGTCCGCCTCACATTCGTCCGCAGCAATTCCCCAATCTGCCGCAACACCAGATCCCCAAAATCATGCCCGTGCGTATCATTCAGACTCTTGAAATTGTCGATGTCGATAATGGCAAAACTTAAGGTATTCTGCCGGATCCGTGTCAGTTCGATCGAATCTCGCAAACGATTTTCCGCACTTCGTCGATTGTAGATCCCCGTCAAATGGTCAATCGCCCCATTCTGGCTCGACGTCTCCAAAAGATCGTGCAGCGATCTCGTGATGTAGTTCACATTCGACATCAGGCTGCCCACTTCATCCTTATACTGGGCTGGCAGCTCCGGCAAAACGCGGTCGTTCAGATAACGATTGAGTTGCCGCGACGTAAAAAGAATGGGCCGCAAGATCGTCGACAAAGCCCAATAAGCAAACACCGCAGCCGCTGAAGCCGCCAGTCCGCTGATCAGGATCGCCTGCTCCAGATCCCTTCCTCGCAACGGCGAGAACCCCACAAAATAGATTTCCATTGCTGCCACAGGCAACAACACGCTTACAATCACAGCGAACACTACCTTGCCGCGAAATGAGGTCGCGAAGGGCAGCCGATTCAATAAATCGTAAAATCTCAATGCTTTCGACATGAACCCTTCCTTTCTTTTTTTGCGCTCTGTTGCATCCATCGGCCTTTTCCGCGCCGTCTTTACTACAGCAGTGGCTTTTCCTCCTGATCTAGTAGGGCAGCCTTAGACACAAAGGAAACAAGTTCCAATGAAACCCGCTAAAATCAGGATCGTGAAACAAAGCTCTCTGGCCCTCTTCGTTCTCTCCCTTTCCGTTTTCGCCCAGGAGCCTTATAAGGGCCCCGTCCCTGACAAATCCGATCTGCCTTTCATCCGCCACGCCAACAAGCTCATCCCCACCGATGTCGGTGAAGCGAAAGACGATTCCGCGAAAGGCGACACCATCTATTCTGTCTCCGGCACCTCCGCCACTTCGAGGACTCCCCTCACCGAACCCTCCTTCATCGTTAAAGTCGAAAAACTCAACGTCCAGCAGATGCAGCTCTACAAAATGGAGGTCAAGGGCGGCCAGCGTCAGCTCTTCCTCTCCGCCAAGCCGAAAAAGAATGGCCCTCGTGCCATCCGCATCTCCCTCGACCCCCTTTCCACCGGTCTTTATAAGCTGGAAGTGCAGGAACCTCTCGAGAACGGCGAATACTGTCTCTCCCCAGGCGGCTCCAATACTGTATATTGTTTCGCGGTCTACTAGGCAGGCTTGGTAGACTATTGAGTTCTATGTTCCAAGGATTAGAGCACACAGCGATTGCATCGCCCAACCCCAAAAGACTTGCCGAATGGTATGTGGAGCATCTCGAGTTCCACATCAATTTCGAATACGCCGGCAACTACTTCGTCAAGGCCCACAACGGTTCCATGCTGGAGATCATACCCAGCGACGGTGCCGCTGGCCCCAACGAAATGAAGACTCCCGGCATTCGCCACCTGGCTATCGCCAGTGATGATTTCGATGCCGCTTATGCCTTTCTCCAAAGCAAAAGCGTCACTTTCACGGGGGAACCCTTCAACAACCAGGGCAATCGCCTCGTCTTTTTTAAAGATGCGGATGGCAATCTCTGCCACCTCATTCAGCGCGAAAAGCCCCTTCCCTAAAAAGATCTACGAGCATTGAAACGTCAGATTTTTAAGGCTTTTGAATATCCCGAGTTCCGCATCATGTGGCTCGGTGCCTGTACTTCGTCCATCGGTACCTGGATGCAGAATCTGGCCCAGAGCTGGCTGGTCTACGAACTCACCAAGTCCGCCTGGTATCTCGGCCTCGACGTTTTTCTCGGTCAAATTCCGATCTTTCTTTTCAGCATGCTGGGAGGCGTCGTCGCTGATCGCAAAGATCGCCGCAAGATCCTCGTCGTCTCCCAGCTCATCCAGATGCTCTGCGCCATCACGCTTGCCACTCTTGCCTGGTTTGGTGCCGTACAGGTCTGGCAAATTCTCGCCCTCTCCTTTACCGTCGGAACAGCCCAGGCCTTCGGCGGACCTGCATACCAGGCCATGATCCCTTCACTGGTCAAGAAGGAAGATCTTCAGAACGCCATCGCGATGAATTCGATTCAGTTCAACGTCGCACGTGTCATCGGCCCCACCATCGGCGGTGTCACCCTTGCCAAATTCGGCGCGGTCTGGTGTTTTGGCATCAATGCCTTCAGCTTTCTGGCAGTGATCTTTACGCTCATGCGAGTGGCCCCGCGTCCCCCTGCCATGACCGGCAAGGAGCCTGTCCTTGAGAGCATGAAAGTCGGCCTCCGCTTCATCCGTGACAACTCCGTCATGGGCAGCCTGGTCGTGCTCGCCTTCTTCATGACTCTGCTCGGTGTCCCCATCATGACCTTTCTTCCGGTCTTCGCCGAACGCGTCTTCCATCTTGGCAAAGAAGCCTATTCGGAGATGCTTGTAGTCTCGGGCATCGGTAGTGTTCTTGGCGGCGTTTTCGTTGCTGCCACAAGTTCTTTCCATCGCAAGGGGCTGCTCTCGCTCGGCTCACTCTGTGCGCTCGGCGCGCTTACTTTCGGCTTCGCAATCTCCACAAATTTTTACGTCGCCTGCCTCATGCTCTTCTTCGGCGGCGCTGCACTGATTGCCTGCTTTGGCCTCGTAAGTTCGCTCGTGCAAAGTCTGACGGCAGATTCAATGCGCGGCCGCGTGATGAGCATCTACAATGTCGCCTTCCGTGGTGGCATGCCCTTCGGCGCATTCGCTGCTGGCAAATTGATCGAGAGCTATTCCGCCCCGCAGGTTCTAGCAGCCAACGGCATTCTGCTGGTCATTCTCAGCGCTGTCTTCTGGGCCACCCAGCGCCGCATCTCCCGCCTTTAGTCAGCCGCCAGTACCTTCAAAAAGGCCGCCAGCCAAGCCGGATGCGCAGGCCATGCCGGTGCCGTAACCAGCTTGCCATCCGTCACTGCCTGATCTACTGGTACCTCTACATAGTTGGCACCCGCGAGAATACATTCAGGTCCGCACGCCGGATACGCCGTGCATCGTTTTCCACGCAAAACATCTGCCGCCGCCAGAATCTGTAACCCGTGACACACAGCGGCAATTGGCTTGTCCGCATCCGCAAAATGCCGCACCATCGAAATTACCTGCGGATTCAGTCGCAGGTACTCCGGTGCCCGTCCACCAGACACCACCAGCGCTCCATAACTCGCCCAGTCCAAGCCCTCAAACGTCGCGTTCAACGCAAAGTTGTGACCCGGCTTTTCGCTATAGGTCTGGTCCCCTTCAAAGTCATGGATTGCCGTGCGAATCGTTTGCCCCGCCTTTTTCCCTGGACAAACGGCATGCACTTCATGTCCCATCATCTTTAACGCCTGAAAAGGCACCATCACTTCGTAGTCTTCCGCGTAATCACCAACCAGTTGCAGGATCTTCATGCCTTCATGTTACTCATCCACACCCATCGAATTCGATAGAATCAAACCTCTATGCATCGCGCCGCTCTCCTCTTCCTGCTTGCCATCCCGCTCACCGCTCAATTCCTGCCCATGTCCTACCGCCAGTATTGCGCCGCCTGCCACGGCGACTCTGGCACTGGCACAGACCGCGGACCCAATCTCATCGATACCCGCAGTCTTCGTTCCTCGTCAGAAAACGATATCCGTAACCTGATCCAAAAAGGCACCAACGGCGGCATGCCGGCCTTCAGCAAGATCCCCGCGCCCGACCTCGATATTCTGGCCCGCACGATTCACAGCTGGAATGCCTCGGCCTTCGATGCCCACCCCGCCGGCGACAAGGATTCTGGCAAACAGGCCTTCGACGCCAATTGCCTCTCCTGCCACATGGTGCAAGGCCACGGTGCCTCAAACGGTCCAGACCTCTCTAGCATCGGCCGTGAACTCAC
>JANXLY010000395.1 GCA_025354885.1 Acidobacteriota bacterium
CATCATTGCCCTGCGTTGTTCTCAACTTAACAGCCGATTCGAGGATTACTGGGCTGCTCGCCGCGCGGCGTAATCCTAACTTTCATGTCGCACACCCCTCTTCACCCGGCACGGTAGGGCTCTTGTACTATGATTTGATCCGGTGGAGAAAGATCTACAGAGCGTGCTGGGGATTTTGATTGCGGCGCTTGGAGGTGCTGCGATTGGAGTGGAGCGGCAGCACTCCGGACACGCAATCGGCCCACACTCGCGTTTTGCCGGCTTGCGAACCTTTACTCTCCTTGGCGGCATAGCGGGCATTTCCGCATACCTGTGGACCACAGGCTTTGAGATACCCGGAGCCATCCTGATGGCCGGGGCAGTGACGCTGATCCTGGCCTCCTACTTCGCAGCGAGCCGCAAGGACATTGACGCAACCACCGAAGTTGCTGCGCTGATCGTACTTGCGGCGGGCTTTTTGTCGGGAGTCGGAGCCTGGATACTGTCCAGCGCAATCATCGCAATTACTTCCGTGCTTCTGGTTGAAAAATCCCGGCTGCATACCTTGATTGAGGGGCTCCCCGATGTGGGCCTGCGGGCAGGGTTTCGCTTTGGGCTGATGGCTCTGGTCATTCTTCCATTGCTGCCCGAAGGCCCGTATGGACCGATGGGCGGCATTCGGCCTCGCGAACTTTGGATGATCGTCCTGCTGATCTCCGGGCTGAGCTTTCTCGGATATGCGGCGCGACTGATCGCTGGTGCTGGACGAGGGTACGTTGTCACCGGGTTACTCGGTGGACTGATCTCTTCGACCAACGTCACGTTCACCTTGTCTCGCCTGAGTGCCACCGAAACACGGGCGGGACTGCCCCTGGCGCTGGGCGTGCTGACGGCCTGCACCGTGATGTATCTTCGCGTCGCGGCTCTTACGGCGGTGCTCAACCCAAATCTGAGCCTTGCGCTCATTCCATACTGGGTGGCCCCAGTGCTGGTTGGTATCGTGATCGCCGCTGTAGGTCTTTGGCGGAGCAGTCCATCCGATCAGGAGACAGCGCCTCAAGCAAACCCCCTTCAGGTGGGAGCGGCATTGCAGATGGCATTACTTTTCCAGATTGTTCTGTTCGCGCTTGCTGCCGTCAAAGATCATTTTGGTCCTACGGGCATACTCTTATCCGGAGCGGTGCTCGGACTGACGGACGTCGATGCCCTCACGATTTCCATGTCAAAGTCTGCCGCTGCGGCTGAACAAGTTCAGATCGTGGCAAAAGCGGTTGCCCTTGGCTGCCTGTCGAATTCCTTCTTCAAGCTGGGAATCGCAATCCTGCTGGGGCGCGGCAAGTTCCGTCGCATCGTGGTTGCAGGATTTCTTGCGATTATTCTGGCCGCCGCGCTCAGCCTTGCCTACACGCTCATCACAGGGCAGCCCGACATCCGGATCAAGTCGTGAGCATTCGTGCGCAGACGCCCCAGAAACCCTTGTGTCTTGCCTCTTCCGATCACGAGCAAATCTGCTTTTTCACGATCCACAGATTGACGCACAGCCTCGACAAGATTGGCAGTCTCGACAATTTCAAGAGCAGGCGCATCGACGATCCCGATTGTCGCCAACTCGTAGTTTTCCTTCGCCCGTTCCACAACGAATCGATGAGCGCCTTTGGCAATCCCGCTTTCGAACGTAGTTCCAACGGCCGCGTTGACGTAAATTAGCTTCAGGCTTGCCCCAAACAGAGTGGCAATTCCCATCGCGTAGCGAACAACCTTGTTCGTCTGTGGGCCACAATCCACGGCGCAAAGAATCCGGTGCGGGGCGTCAATCTGACTTGGGTCAGCGACGTGAGCACTGGTCCATACCGGCACCTCACTGTCATGCAATACACTCGCTGTCACGGAGCCGAGCAACAACTGGCGGAATCTTGAGTGCCCTTGAGTCGGCATTACAATCAGGTCCACTGCGTTGTCGTGAGCGTAGCTAACAATTGCGGATGCGGCGTTCCCCTCTACCAGTACGCGCTCCAAGGGCACTGATCCCCAGCCTTCGAGAAGAAATCCGTCCAGTCGCTGTTGGGCAAGCCCAAGCAGCAATTGCATCTCTGCTTCCATCGGAGTCGTCTCGGGAGTATAGTAAACGACTGGCTCAAAGGCATGGAGCAGCGTCACTCTTGCACCCATACGATTGGCCCATGTCTTTACCGTTGCGCTGGCGATAGCGCATTGCTGTGAAAAATCGACCGGGAAAAGAATGTGATGAATCATGGGTGCGCTTGCAACGTAATGCTATCACTCAACAATTACTCAACTCAGGCAGCAGCCGGCTTTGCAGACAGCCCCTTCGCCCCGCTCATCAAGCGATGCAGGCTATCGAGTACATGTTGTGCCGAAGGCGTGGGCGCTGGCTGGAATAGATCTTTGGGCGCATCCATGGCCGGCAGTGGTGCCAGAGCCATTTGTTCTACTTCAAATTCGGGCAAAACTGCGGGCAAGATGACTTCGGGTGAAGAAGACTCCCCCACGACAGTCAAAGCGGCAGTGGCAAGCTCCACAAAGTCTGCCATCAGTGCGTCTAGCCGATGTCTTTTCACCAGGACCATCTCGTGCACCTGGAATTCCAGCGATTCTGCCTGGCGCAATTCTGAAAGCTGCGTCTGGATCATCTCGAGCGTTTCCGCGAGGGTGTTGTTTTGCACGGCTCTTGCCATATCTACCTGCAAGATGAATCGGACTACCTTAGAGAAACTTAAGTAGGCCTGTCGATTATCAGGTGGTATTAGTGCGCCTCTTCTGCCCCGGCACGTGAATTCAAGTTCTGTGGCTGCGGGTTCTTGCGGTCTTCCTGAACGATTTTGCGAACCTCTGCGGACAGAGTGGGCGCGTGATAGGGAATCCCGTCCTTAATCGTCCATTCGATCTTGCCCGACTGCGGAACGCCTTCTGTTTTCGGATACAGAATGCGGAAATCGGCCAGCGGGTTGCCGTCCACCACAAGCAAGTCGGCCAGATAACCAGCGCGCACATAACCAAGCTCCGTCTCTTTTCCCATGATCCTGGCGTTGTTCGACGTCGCTTGCGTTATGACCTGCAATGGATGAAAACCGGCCTCCTGCAACAACTCCATGCCGCGAATCAAGCCAAAGCCGTACAAATTGTAAATAAATCCAGCGTCTTCACCAACTCCGATCAGGCCGCCGCGCCGACCAAAGTCGCGCACGGCGTCCATCCAGAGGCGGTAATTCTGGCGCCACTCCGCCTCATCGCTACTCGTCCAATTCAAAAAGAAGCTACCGTGATTGTTCGGATCGGGAGCGAAGAATTTTTCAAGGGCCGGATGTAAATATTCCTTGAAGAAGGGTTGGGTCTGATAGCGCAGCAGATCCCGCGCGGCTTCATAAATGTTCAATGTCGGACTCCAGGCAACTCCCGCTTTCACCATGCCATCCAGTACTTGCCCCAACTTCACCGGGTCTGCCTGGCGAAACAGATGGCCCGCATAACGGAAGCGATCCACTTCGTACTGGTGGTTGAAGGCAGGAGGAAAGTTCTGCACTCCATCCTTCAAGGCGGCATCCGGTATGCCATACCAGTGCTCGATCGAAGTTGTGCCGTACTTGATGTCGTGCAGAGCATTCGTCTCTGAGACAGCAACGTGGTGAGCGGTGCGCAAGCCCTGTGCGTGCGCCTCATCCTGCATGATGCGCATTGCCCAATCAGAAATATCGAAGAACTTCATGCCATCGGCACCAGTCGCTTTGAGCAGTTTGACCCTGGCACGAATTGCTGATTCATTCGCCGCTGACGGCGCAGGATTCAAACCCCAGACAGGATACAAGAAGAGGCGCGGCGCAATGACAGTATTTTTCTCGGACTGTTCCCGCCATAGCTTGGACTTTTCAAAATTGGAGCCGACATCCCGCACGCTGGTAATGCCGGCTGCGAGCCACACCTTGAATTCATAGTCCTGACGCATTGGATAGCCAGCGCGCTCGTCCTGGATGTGCCCGTGCAGGTTGATCAAGCCAGGCAAAACATACTTGCCTTTAGCGTCGATCACTTTGTCGCCGGCAAGAGGACGGCCAGAGCCTGGAGTCACAGAAACAATGCGATTCCCTTCGATCACGATGGTGCGAGGCCCATTGGCTGGGGTTCCAGAACCATCCACGACCAGCGCATTAGTGACCAGAATCCGCGCTTGACGCTGCCCCGACTCGGCTTGTGTAAGTGCCGTCTGTCCCGCCAAAAGAAGAGGCAAGGCGACGATCAAAGTGGAGAAGTAGGAACGAGTCATAAGTGGCTAGTGTACCGAACAGCAGTAAGGGTTAAGTGACACCCGGTATACCCCCAATGGCAGAGGACTTCAAAGCTGGTACGAAGTGCCTCAAAGTTGGATGAATATTCGACTCCATTGACCGACTATGGAATCGAGCTTGAGCTTGAAGCCAAGAAGGCCTGAGCGGCTCGAAATAGATCTGAAGGAGTGTTACACAATCATGCGCAAATTACTGGTGCTTACCGTATTCGCCACCCTCACTGCAAACCTGAGCTTCGCTGAAGCCCTGGAGCATCCAAAGAATCTGAAAGAAGAAGCCCGCATTCAGGAAAAGGCCCAGAAGCGCTGGATGTGGAGCGCTCTTGCTCTGACGGCCGCCAGTTTTGCAGACGTAAGTTCCTCCTGGGGAAAGGTCGAAAGGAATGGTCTCCTGCGCAGTTCCAACGGCACATTCGGAGCCAAGGGATTCGGCATCAAGATGGGCATTGTGAGTTCCATTCTGATCGGCCAGCAGTACATGATTCAAAAGAGCCCCAATAGCGCGAGGATGACGTCGTGGGCGAACTACGGCATGGCTGGGGTAAAGCTTGGGGTCGCTGCGCGGAACTACCAGATCGCAAAGCCTGCCTACCTGCTGCGCTAATGCGGATTAGCGCAGGGGCGGAGTTGAGGCCGGCGGACGCCGCCAGTGGGTTGCCTGTTCATACGAATAGGCAAAACGGATGAGTGTGGCCTCTGACCAGGCGCGGCCGAAGAACGTGATGCCCGCTGGCAGGGTAGAGCGCGTGTAGCCCATCGGAAGGTTGATTGCGGGAAACCCTGTAGTGGGCGAGAAAATCTGGCTGTTGTCCCCACCCGGTGTATTGAGGTCGCCGATCAGACGGGGCGGGTTGCTCCAGGTGGGATAAACATAGGCATCGAGTTTTAAGGCATCCATGGTCTGGTTCACGGCGTCACGAAATTGCTGGCGGTAGGCCATTTCGGCAGTACATTCCGGTGAGTCCGGACCATTGGAAGGGCCCTTCTCAGCGGTTTCGAGCCGGACCTGCACGGAGGGATGAAATTTTTTCGATTTCACAATCTCGGTCAGACTCTTCATGGGAGCCTGTGAGCCCAGCGAATCGAGGAAGTGATTGATGTCGAACTTGAAGCCCATGCAGGCAGCCATTCCGGCTGGCCGTCGAAGCGACTCGAGATTTTCAATCTTTGCGGGGTCAACGATCACCGCACCCGCCTTGCGAAGATCTTCCAGCGCCGCTTCAAAAACTTTTACGAGTTCCGAGTCAGTAGAATCGCGTTCATAGGCCTGCCGCAGCACTCCGATGCGAGCACCGCGCAGGCCATCGCGCTGCAAAGCAGCCAAGTAGTTCTCACTTGGACGCCCGTGCGATGCCGCGCTTGCCGGGTCATCAGAATCCTCTCCAACCATCACCTGAAAAACCGCGACAGCATCGGCGACGCTTCGCGCCATTGGACCGGCAATATCGGCCAAAAGGTTTAGCGGGAAAATTCCGGCACGGCTGCTAAGGCCCATAGTGGAACGAATGCCCACGAGCGCTTGGTGTGCAGAAGGCCCGCGGATCGAATTCCCTGTATCGCTGCCAAAACCAACGGCTCCGAAACTTGCGGCGATGGAAGCAGCCGTACCACCGCTGGAACCGGCTGTAACTCGGTCGAGCGCATAAGGGTTGTGTGTATAACCAGGAAGTATGGAGCTGACGGTCTCGACCGGACTGAAGGCGAACTCGGCCATATTCGATTTGGCCAGAATGAGCGCGCCCGCCTCTTTCACGCGACGAACCAGAAAGGCATCTTTCTCAGGGAGAAAGCCCGTAAAGGCGAGCGAGCCGTTGGCGCTCTGTAATCCGATCGTCTGGAAATTATCTTTGACGATCATTGGGATGCAGTGCAGCGGGCCACTGAGGCCGGTTGCGCTGAAGCGCCGGTCAAGCTCGATTGCCTGGGCGTCAATGTCTTTGTTCATCACGACAATCGAGTTCAGGGCAGGACCGTTCTTGTCGTAGGCATCGATGCGCCGCTTGTACTGGCTAACAAGCGCGCGACAGGTGAGTTGCCCGGCCTGCATCGCAGCGTGAATCTGCAAAATAGAAGCCTCCGCCACCTCAAAAGATGGCGGAGGCTGTGCCGTTAAGGCAAGGATCAATACTGAAAATGAAGCAAGGCGAAGCAGCAGAAGCATTGAAGCAAATGCTAGCAAACGGATCATGCTCCTGGCATGAGCTTATTTGGGTTCAGCAACAATGCGCAGGTAGGGCTTGATCGTCTTAAAGCCCTGGGGATACTTGGCATTTGCTTCTTCATCAGAAACCGAGGGAACAATGATCACGTCGTCGCCCTTCTTCCAGTTCACGGGCGTTGCAACTTTGTGCTGCGCAGTCAGCTGCATGGAATCGAGGACACGCAGGATCTCGTCAAAGTTGCGGCCAGTGGTCATCGGGTAAACCATCATCAGCTTGATCTTCTTGTCCGGGCCAATGATGAAGACAGTACGCACTGTCGCATTGTTGGCGGCAGTGCGGCCTTCTGAAGTATCGCCAGCTTCAGCGGGGAGCATACTGTACAGCTTGGCGACCTTCAATTCAGGGTCTCCAATCATGGGAAAGTTGACCTTGTAACCCTGCGTTTCTTCGATATCGGCAGCCCATTTCCCGTGGTTTGTTACAGGGTCCACACTCAGTCCGATTACTTTACAATTTCGCTTGGCGAATTCAGGTTCGAGCCGGGCAACATAGCCCAATTCCGTAGTACAGACGGGCGTAAAATCCTTTGGATGCGAGAACAGGATTGCCCAGCTGTCGCCAATCCATTCATGAAAACTGATCTCACCCTGTGTGGTTTGAGCAGTAAAATTCGGCGCGTCGTCATTGATTCGCAAAGACATATCGTGGCTCCTTAGCAGCTTGAAAAAAATTAGAGAGTGTACTGCCCCTCGATTCTAATAGATCGGCGGCTGCGATGGAGTGGCAATCGGCAATTCGTTTGCCTCAAAGCGGCCAGGTCGGCCAGACATAGGCGGAAAGGCGTGCTCGCTCCACGTAGCCGAGTGAGCGATACAGCCGTTCAGCAGCCTGATTGGCAGCTGTTACGGTCAAGGTGGAAGACTCACAATCCAATTCGCAAAACCTGGCCAGCGCAGCGTGCATCATCAAGCGTCCCAGTCCGAGCTTTCTCAACTTCGGGTCGACACAAAGCTGCGCTACGTGCCCCACTTTGCCACTGCTTACATCGGATAAACTCGCAAGCAAAACCCCGACAACCTGACCATTGCTTTTTTCTGTCACAAGAAACGAGCACTCCTGGCTAAAACTACCGCAGGACGGGTAGCGAATCATGTTCGACAGATAGACGCGAGTCCTCGCCGGGATCCTGTATTGGTCATTAATATCGGCGTCGAGATGCCTGCGGTATGCACGATACAGAAGGTGCGCAGCATCCTCTTCCAGCCGCCAGTTCCAGGGCTCTATCCGGTAGCCCTCCGGGGCCTTAAAGGTCTCCGGCCAATTCGTATCACGCAATTCCAGATCGAGAAAATGACGCTCGTGCCGTTCGGCTCTTGGATGCGAATACGAATAGCGGAGCATCATCGGCTGGCTCTCCAGCCGTTTTACTTGAGGAAAAGCCCGCACTGCCTCCACTGTGGTTGTCATCAAGAGGCGTTCATTCTCCGCGCTGGCCCACTCGTCACGAACATATACGTCGCCAATCAAGGCCTTCGTTTCTTCCACAACAAAATACGAATACCCAACAACTCGCTGCTCAGCCAGCAGTGCCACGCCACCCAGGCTGTGAGTTGTAACCAGTTGCCTCACCAACCTCGCCGTCGCTGAAAAATCCCATCGATACCATTCGAGGTAGCGCTCGATTTCTTCTTCGAGCAATCCCTCGATCTGATGAAGATCGATCTCTTCGAGCGCAACTGGCTGGAGGGGTGTCACGCACTCAAGAATTGCTTGATACCGCTCAATGCCTGTTTGGTGCGGTGATTGTTTTCAATGAATGCGAAGCGCACATGGCCTTCACCCAGCTCGCCAAAGCCGATCCCTGGGGACACGGCAACCAGCGCCTTCTCAAGCAACTGCTTCGAAAATTCAAGCGAGCCCATGGCACGGAACTGCTCCGGAATGGGAGCCCAAAGAAACATGCTTCCCTTTGGTTTCTCAACCGGCCAACCCGCCTTGTTCAAACCATTCACCAGCAGATCGCGGCGCTTCTGGTAGATGTTACAAATTTTGTGAGTCTCCTCTTCGCATTCCCGCAGCGCAATGATCGAAGCGATTTGCACCGGCTGGAAATTCCCATAGTCGAGATAGCTCTTGATTCTGCCGAGAGCGGCAATCATTTTCGGATTGCCAAGTACAAATCCGACACGCCAGCCTGCCATGTTGTAACTCTTCGTCATCGAGAAAAGCTCCACCGCATGTTCTTTGGCACCATCAATCTGCAGAATGCTCGGTGGCTGCCAGCCGTCAAAGCCAAGATCAGCATAGGCAAAATCGTGAATGACCATCGTGCCGTGCTTCGCCGCCAGATTCAGGAGCTGACGGAAGAAATCGAGTTCCACTGTGTGAGTGGTCGGGTTGTGCGGAAAGCTCACCAGGACGGCCTTCGGCTTCTTGATCTCAGTCTTGTAAACATGCTCCAGACGATTCAGAAAATCGTCAGGGCTGTTCAGCGGCAGAATGCACGGAGTGCCCTCGGCCATGATCACACCATATTGATGAATCGGATAGCAGGGGTTCGGCAAAGCCACTACATCTCCCGGTCCGATCACGGCGAACATCAGGTGAGACAGACCTTCTTTGGCACCAATGGTCGCAATCGCTTCTTTGTCGGGGTCGAGCTTTACGCCCCATTTGCGTTCATAGCGCTCGGTGATCGCAAGCCGCAATTGCGGAATCCCCTTGGAGACGCTATAGCGGTGGTTCTTGGGGTTTCGGGCCGCTTCAACCAGTTTGTTTACGATGACGCGGGGGGTGGCCCCATCCGGGTTTCCCATCCCAAAATCGACGACGTCATTCTGGGCTGCACGGAGTCTGGCCTTCATTTCATTGACCACGGCAAACACATAAGGAGGCAGCTTGGCGATGCGGTAAAACTCTTCGTTCGATAAAGACATTCTTTTCATTGTAAAAAAGTTTGCGCTTGCCATTGCTACGATGTGATTCAGCCATGCAAATTCGCAACTTTGTTTCTGCCATTTTGATCCTTGAGCTCAGCTTGCCCTTGCCTGCGCAACAGGCCAAGCTCACGATCGAAACCATCATGCAGGGGCCGCGTTATTCCGGCTACGCGCCATCGGGCCTGCGCTGGTCCGGCAATAGCCAGAAGCTTTACTTCAACTGGAAACGCTATTCAGACCCGATCGCCGCCCCCATGGACACTTATGCAGTCAACAGGGACGGCAGCAACCTCGTCAAGCTCACAGAAGCCGAAGTCCGTCTTGCCCCTCCCGAGAATTGCACTTTCGACGAAGCCCGCACAAAGTGCCTCTATACGCAGTCCGCCGACATCTGGCTCTATGATTTTTCAACGGACAAAAGCAGGCGTCTCACCGCCACGAGCGATATCGAATCGCAACCCCGCTTCTTCCCAGGTGCAAAGGAAATCACTTATCAGCGCGCCAACAACCTCTACATTCACTCCCTTACCGACGGATCCATCGAACAACTCACTGACATTCGCAGCGGCAAGGCAGCTCCCGAAGAAGAAGAGCCAAAGAAGGACCCCAAGAAAGAACTCAGTTCCCAGGATTTCCTCAAGCAGGAAGAAAAAGACCTGCTCGGCATCGTCAAACAACGCAACGCTCAAAAAAGCGAAGCGCGAGCCCGTCGTCTCCGCGAGAACCCCCGCAAGCCCTATTACCTGCCCGCTCGAAATAGCGCCGGCATCTTGCGGCTCAGCGCGGACCGCGCCTACATCATCGCAGTACTCAATGAAACACCGGAAGGCTCAAAGACCGCCATCGTTCCCAACTACATCACTGAATCGGCCTACACCGAAGATCTCAGTGCCCGCACAAAAGTGGGAGACGCGCAGGTACGCTCCCGGCTGGTCGTCATCAGCACGGCAAACGGTGAAGTCAGAAATGTCGAACTCCCCTTGGGCGAAAAACCCAAGGCTACTCGCGTCTTCAATCTTGTCCAGAGTGACGATGCCACCAAGGCGGTCTTTCTGTTGCGTTCGGCTGACAACAAGGAGCTCTGGCGCATGGCCCTGGACACGGAAACGGCCAAGGCCCGCATCCTTTCTCACGATCAGGATGACGCCTGGATCGGCGGCCCGGGCATCTTCCGCATCGGATTTCTCGGCAACCTGATCTATTACCAAAGTGAAGTCACCGGCTTCAGTCATTTGTATCTGCAGGCATTCGCAGGCGGCGACCCCAAAGCACTCACCTCTGGCAACTACGAAGTCACAAACGTTGAGCAATCCAGAGACAAACTGCTCTTCTACATCACGACTAGCGAAGGCAGCCCCTACAATCGACACTTCTACTCGCTCGACCCCTCGAGCGGCACAAAAGCGAAAATCACTACGGCCCCCGGCGAACACAACGTCACACTTTCCCCCGACGAATCCTGGATCGCAGACATCTACAGCTTCACCACAAAGCCCGATGAAGTCTACATCGGCGAAAAGAAATCCGGCGCGAAGCTCCTGCAAGTCACCACCTCGCCGTCTCCTGAATTTCTTGCCCGTAAATGGACAGAACCGGCGAAGGTTGAGATTACGGCTCGCGATGGCAAGAAGATTCCAGGACACCTGATCAAGCCACCGAACGTAAAGCGGAATGGCCCTGCAGTAATCTTCGTTCATGGTGCAGGTTACCTGCAAAACGTCCATAATTGGTGGTCCAATTACTACCGTGAGTACATGTTTCACCACATTTTGGTAGCTGCAGGTTACACGGTGCTGGATATCGACTACAGGGCAAGCTCCGGCTATGGCCGGGACTGGCGCACAGGTATCTACCGTTTCATGGGCGGCAAAGATTTGGAAGACCATCTCGATGCCGCCAAATGGCTGGCCACAGCACAAGGCATCAATCCCAAAAAGATCGGCATTTATGGAGGCAGCTATGGAGGATTCATTACTTTGATGGCGCTCTTCACTTCCCCCGATACCTTCGCCGCCGGTGCCGCTCTTCGGCCCGTTACGGACTGGGCGCACTACAACCACGGCTATACCTCAAACATCTTGAACGAACCCCAAAAGGACGCCGAGGCCTACCGCAAGAGTTCGCCCATCTATCACGCCCAAGGGCTCAAGAGCGCGCTACTCATCGCCCACGGAATGGTCGACGTTAACGTGCATTACCAGGACAGTGTGCGCCTCGTACAGCGCCTGATCGAGTTAGGCAAAGAAAACTGGGAACTCGCAAGTTTCCCGGTCGAAGATCACGGCTTCGTCGAGCCCAGTTCCTGGACAGACGAATACCGGCGCATCTTCAAACTATTTGAGAAGAACCTCAAATAGCCAGCAGCGCCTAGACCGCAGCAGGGCCTTCCGGCCCAGGTGCCGGGGGCGCGCCGAGTTCCAGGGACCCCTTTTCCACATAAAGAGTCTGCGAAGGAAACGCAAATTCCGAATCATGTTTCTTCACGATTTCCATCACTCGAAGCAACAACTCTTCCTGTATCTTTAGAAACTCAGGATGATCATTCGTAAGAATGTAGGCAAACAGTTCGATATCCAGAGAGTAAGTGCCGAATTTCAGAAACTGTACGCGCCTGCCCTCTGCCGACACGCGCTCGTCCAGCGCCATCAGAAGCCTTATTTCCTCGAGCAAACCGCGCATCCCCGAAGACTCCATCCCGTATTTCACCCCAATTGTGTGCCGGAACAGAATCTGGTCGCGTTGCCCTAAGTTCTCGATGTTCATGGTGGCCAGTTGCCCGTTCGGAATGTAGAGTGCACTCCTCTGAACGGTCCGAAATCGTGTTGCCCGCAAGCCGATATCTTCCACCGTCGCCGTCGTAGCCGCAAACTGACAGCTGTCTCCCACCCGGATACTCTGGTCACTCAATAGCGAAAGCCCCCCAAACACATTTTCCAGCGTTTTCTGTGCTGCAAAGGCAATCGCGATGCCACCAATCCCGAGGCCAGCCAGCGCCGCAGTGATGTCGAAGCCAAAGCTGCTCAGCCCGATCAGAACCGCCCCGGTTAACACGATGATCTGCAACAGCCTGCGTCCCAATTGCAGAATCGATTGCGTCGAGCTCAAGCCATTTCTCGCGAGATACTCCTTGATCCGACGGTCCAGATGCCCGATGACACTGAAAATCACCCAGACGAATGCCGCAAGCCATAAAATCGTCAATAGACGCGTGTACCAGACACGATAAATGAGCGGCAAACCCAAAGTCCGAGACGCAAAGTTGTGAAGAATCAAACCTAGGAAGAGGACGATCGGGAAATTCGGTCTCCTCGCGATTTCCCACTTCATCGGCAAAAAGCTCACCGCGCCCAAGCTCAATAACCACGACAATCCCATCGCAAGCGGCAAGGCAATCAGAATCGCCAACAACACCCAGAGGGGCATCGACATGAAGTGGCGGTCAATCAGAACACGTGGCAGCAATTGCTCGAGTGCGGGAAACCCCAACTCCGGGAAGAGCTGCGATCCGAGTTCCAGCGTTTCCTTGCTCAGTAGCCAGATCTGTTGCCCATTCTCGGTGATCCGCACCATCTGCACCGGACTGGTCTGCTCATTGGCAAATACGCTGCCAATCCCCTCTCGGTCTGGAGCCAAACCGTCGTCTGCACCTCCCTCAGTCTGTGAGCTGATGGAATCAAGATTGCCGACAAAGCCTCGATCCAGCACAAAATTCAACTCTCGTACCAGTTCGATTCGCTCCTTGGCCGACATCCCATCAGGAAATTGAGCGTAGAAGCTGGCCTTTTCATAATTGCCGTCGTGCGCACTCCGAAGGAAACCTAAAAAGCTACTTTTCGGGGTGGTCCGGCCAAGGCGGTCGAGCGCCGGGGCGGGCTTGGTCTGGCCACCAAGGACTGCGCCCAAACATAAGATTCCAATCAGGATCCGCATGATCTACCCACCATAACCCGATTCGCAGCACAAGCTGTGGCAGGTCACTGGGTCAAACTGTGTCCCAAGGCCACACCCAGCCCTTGTAGGTGCTCTGCAAATGCTTTAGAATCAATGCAGTACTTCGGCAGCAGACGTGCTCCCTAGTTAAGCAGAATTATCATGTCCCTCCGGCCAGCCAGCCTCCCCTTCACCCTGGTGCTCGTTTTGAGCGCCGTGCTTGGGGTCCTTTCATCTCCGGCCGCTACCCTCGAACAGCTCTCGAACCAGCGTCTGATTGATGAATCGACTGAGATCGTCCGCGGCACCGTCGTTTACTGCAATCAAATTTACCGGCAACCAGTCATCTGGACTGTTTGCGAAATCAACGTCACTGAACGATTCAAAGGCGCTGTTGCAGCCAAAGTTCAGGTAGCCATTCCTGGCGGAACCGCTTCCGGATTACGGCAAAGTTTTGAAGGAACTCCGACGCTGACCCGCAACGGAGAATATCTGTTCTTCCTCTGGCAGGGCAAGAGCGGCCTGAAACAGATCATGGGCCTGAGCCAGGGCCTGCTCAACATCGCGACCGACGCAAAGGGCAATTTGATCCTGACTCGTGCCAAATCAGAAGATCGCATGGTAGATGCTGACGGCAATACCATCGAAGACGCTGGCGTCAACATCCGTCTCGAAGACTTCAAAGCAAGAATCCTTTCACGCTCGGCATCGAAGACCTCTGGAGCGCGCCAGTGAAGCTCCTTCGCGTTCTCCCGCTCATCGCGATCCTGACTGCAACCGCAACAGCCAGCTATCATTTCGTTCGTTACTCCAGCCGTTTCGGTTATCAGCAGCCGATCTACGAAAAATTTGACCTGAATGCGCTAATCAACCAGACTGTTCCCTTCTTTATCGTCTCTGATGGTCAGGAAAAACTGGCCCCCGGTGACAATTCAAATGCCCTGATGAGTCAGATCCTGCTTGCAGCAAGAACCTGGAGCGATGTTTCTACCAGCGACTTGCGACTCGCCTTTGGTGGCTATGCTCCGAACGCTTCCGCCCCACAAGGTGCACCCGGCATTGATGTCGTGTTTTCTGAGGACGTTCCCCCCGGCGTCATTTCCTATGCCGGCCCCACGGTGAAGGCCGAAACCGATCTCAACGCCAATACCCCCTTTACCCCCATCCTTCGTTCGCTGGTTGTCTTCCGCAAGGACCTTACCAATGTCGATGGCGTCGCTTACCCCAGCTACTCAGAAGCCTTTTTCCTCAACGCAATCCACGAATTCGGCCACGCACTCGGCCTCCAGCACACCTTCACATCCTCAGCCATGTCGACGCAACTGACTCGCGCTACGACACGCTCCAAACCTCTCGCCTCCGACGACATTGCTGCGATCTCCATCCTTTACCCCTCACGTAATTTCGCCAGCCTCTTCGGCACGGTCACCGGTCGCGTCACTCAAAACGGAGTCGGTGTCAATCTGGCAAGTGTAGTTGTCCTTTCTCTCAATGGCACGGCAGTCAGCACGCTTAGCAATCCCGATGGAACTTATCGCATCCTTGGCGTTCCAGCCGGTCCTTATCAGGTCTATGTTCACCCCATTCCGCCTCCGGTTCGTGGACAATCGACGCCCGGCGACATCCTGCTTCCCCGGGATCCCGACAACAATCCAATTCCCGTAAACAATCGTTTCGACTTGCAATTCTTTCCAGGCACGCGTGATCCACAGGCCGCCCAGACTTTCAACGTCAGTGCAGGCCAGACTATTGCCGACATCAATTTCACGGTCAACACGCGCAGTTCCGCTCCGACGCTCTTTTACCCCACCACTTATAGCTATTTCACAAACCCCGCCACCAATGGTGGCAACTATGTGCGTCCGGCTTTCATTACTCCACAAGTCGTCAACCCTGGCTTCATTGCCAGCGGCTTCGGCTTTGTGACCGCTGATTCCAAGCCAATCGCTGGCCTCCGCTCTACAATCCTCGGTGGCTCTCCGGCCATCAACGGAGTGCGCGGATTCAGCAATCAATTCATCGTCTTCGACCTCTTCCTTTCCGGCTTCCTCAGCGAGGGAGAACGCCACATGGTCCTCGACAACGGCACAGAATCCTACGTCCTTCCTTCTGCCATTCAGGTCGCTACGCGACGTGCCCCCGAAGTGATCAATGTCAACTGGGTCTCCGCTGCCGCAGACGGCACTCGCCTCGCATTAGTAACGGCCACAGGCATCAACAACAAGACCCGCGTTCTTGTCGATGGAGAAGAAGCCTCTGTACGTAACTTTGATGAAGCGGCAGGTACGCTGACCATAGCCGCCCCCAACGCAGCCACGGGCCATGTCGGCCGCCTTGTGCTCCTCAATGCAGACGGTCAGAGTTCCCTCTTCCTTCGCCCTGATGCTCCCGCACAGCTTCCCTTTACAGAGCAGGATGCATCCGGCTTCAGCGTCTCTCCGGCTGTCATCACTCAGGGCTCGGAATCTGTGATTGAAATCAATTCGCCGGGCGCCCGGTTTCAGCCTGGCCGTATTTCAGTAGGTTTTGGTTCCAGTGACATTCAAGCTCGCGCCATCAGCGTCGTTTCTTCAAGTCGCATACTGGTCGGCGTCGTCGCAAATTCGATTGCCCCCATCGGCAACTTTAACGTGACGGTCCAGACAGGCCTGAACCACTTACAAAGCCGCAACGCACTCAGCGTGCAGCCTGGCTCGGCAGCTTTCGTGAAATCAGCGCTGCAACCAGACCCTCGCTGGACTACTGAAGCCGGCTCTCCCATCGTCATGCCGGGATCAAACGCACTTGTTAGCGTGACGGGCCTCAATGCCGCAAGCCCCAAAGTGAGTGCCACGATGAACGATACGCAGATCACTGTCCTCTCAGCGGGCAATGGGCGCGTTCTTCTGCAAGTCCCATCATCGTTGAGCCCCGGTTGGGCTCTCCTCAAGATCTCTGTTGAAGGCGAGACGGTGAACAGCGTTCTGGTTCCGATTTCCGGGGCTGCCCCCAGCATCCAGCGCGTCGAAGGCGCAGACCAGCTTCTGATTGATTCAAACCGCCCGGCTTATTCGGGCGACAATTTCACCATCACCTTCATCGACCTCACCCAGGGCACAGACGCTGCACTGCGGGCAAATGAAGTTTCCATTTCAATCGGCGATACACCAGTCTACACAGCCCGGGTCAACCGCATCGGCGCAGGCTTGTTCCAGACCACATTCATTACACCCAGGGGTCTCTCCGATGGAATCTACCAGCTCAACCTCAGTATCAACGGTCGCACTTCTTCTCCTTTCGCTCTCCCTCTCCGTACCCGCTAAGGCGGCAGACGAATCGACTGCAATTAGCCAGGAGTGTGAATCGGATTGGCTTCCACTTCATACCGGCAATTATTGGGTATATCGCATCGACTCCCGTTTAGCTACAGGCCGCCACAATACTCACCGTGTGCTTGGCCCTTATGATCTGGACGGTCAGATCTGGTGCGAGATCGAAGCTGCTACTAAAAACTACCTGGTCCGTGTCGATGCGGATGGCCGCATTCTGCAGCGATCCTTCTCCAGCCCCACCGAGATAATTCTGCTTGATCCCAGCGGACTCAAACCACACCCGCTCACAAGCACTCTCGGCTTCACCGCTCCGGCCATCGATTATGTGAATCGCCAAACGCTGAACACCGCCAATTCCACTTATGCAAGGGGCATCGGCCGCAACTCTTCGAGTGTCCAACAGCTTGGCGGCTCTTCCGGCGGCTTCTCTTCGAGTGAAACTCTGGTCGAGGCTTCAATCAACGGCAAGCTTTACCGCTTGGCAGATGCGGCACAACCATCAGTGGACCTTGACCTCGCTGAAAACTTTCGTAACTGTGCCGTGCCCTGCTACTACGTTGCATGCGGTCTCGGCTCCCCGGTAGATCCTCCCAATGCGAACAAGCCCTGCCTCGAAGCCCGCATCGGCGCCTCAAATCTTGAGTCCAATTCCAACCTGGTCCTGTCCATCACTTCAGCCAAAGGCCAGCTCCGCTACGAGCAAATCGTCCCGACCTCCAACTCGCAGCCAGTCCTCTATCATTCCCTGCCCTTCTACGATCAGCGCTCCATTGGCAGCCCG
>JANXLY010000020.1 GCA_025354885.1 Acidobacteriota bacterium
AGATTTCGCATGAAAAGGGCGAGCTCGAAGGACGAGTCCGCTATTGCGTGTTCAAGGACATCGGCTATTTTCTGGGTGTTGAATTTGAACCGGGCTTCCGCTGGAACGCCAAACAGTTCAAGCCGATGCATCTGCTGGATCCGCGGCGTCTCAACGGGCTAAAGGATGAAGTGGGCGGCCTCGATCAGGGCCTGATCGCTACTTCCTAGTACTTTGACCGCGTGAAAAAGTTCTATGTGTTGAGCACCGCTCGCTCACGCTCGCGGCTCAGTACCGAGGCCCGAGCGAGATGGATGGGTTTCGCAAAGGAACCAGATCACACGGTCGTGGTACTAGCTGCTGCATCGTAGAGCTGATCCGCCAGGCTGATAATTTCTGCGGCGCGGTAACAGCGCTCGCGCCAGTGTTCCGGAATACCGCGAACCCCAAACCAGGCACCCGCCATCTGGCCGGTAATTGCGGCTGTAGTGTCGGCGTCATCGCCAAGATTGGCTGCCAGTAGAATGCACTCTTCAAACGTGTTGCCGTGGGCAAAGGCCCAGGTTGCGGCATCCAGACTATCCACCACGTAGCCACTGCCGCGGACGCTGTCGGCCGTGCGACTCGCGAAGCTGTCGAGATGGTTGCGCTCAGCGTGGAGAAGATCGTATAGCCTGCCTCCGAGTTCTTCGCAGGCATTGAGACAAGTAACAGACTGGTGGGTGGTGCGAGAGCTTTCGCGGGATGCCTCGATCGCCTGTTCGCGATTGTGAGCATGAAAGAGAACGACGGGGGCGAGGCGCATGATGCTGCCGTTGCCGGCCTGATGCGGATCTGTGGATCCTGCGAGAGGATTGCCGTCCTGTTCGAAGCGTTCGAGCGCGGCACGAGTGGCGTTGCCGATATCGAAGCAATACCCTTTGCTCGACCAGACGCCCTGGCGGTACCAGCGCAGGTAGCGTTCCATCTGGTCTTTCAGATCCATGCCGTCTGATGCAAGCAGACTCTCAGCGAGACAAAGGGCCATGGAGGTGTCGTCGGTCCAGCGACCGGCTTCGAGAGCGAAGGGGCCGCCACCGGTCATGTCGGTGAGGGGTTCAAAAGTGCCGCGTGGGCGAAATTCGACGCTGGTACCAACGGCATCGCCAATCGCCAGGCCGAGTAAGGCACCACGGAAGCGGCCGCGTTCTAGATCGGCCATCAGACGAACTTGTATTGGCCGGGCACGGGAAGCGGGGGGAATTCCATCTTGGTGTCGTAGCCGAACTCTTTGGGGCTCAGATCGAGAGTGGAATTCATGATCTGCTCCCAGGTTATGGCTTCGCCACTGTAGGCGCTCTCACGGGCCATGATACAGGTCATGGTGCTTTCGGCGACCGGCATGGAGTGGTTGATGTAGGTACCATCGCCACGAATGCTCTTGACGAGGGCAACGTGTTCGGCGACGTAAGGGTTGATGTCTTTGGTGCCAAGGTCGCGGCAGTTGCTTTTGCCCTTTGCGCCGATCAGCATCTCGCTGACATTAGTGTAAAGGCCCTTGGGAAACTGGCGGCAGTAGCTGGAGAGACGGAGACCGCTGGGGTATTCGAAATCGGCAGAGATGTGGTCGAAGATATTGCCGCTAGCGACGTCTTTAGGACGCCAGGCAGCCCCGCCAGTAGCGACTACTTTGGTGGGATGCGCGCCCATCACCCAGTTGATGACATCGATGTTGTGGAGGTGCTGTTCGACAATCTGGTCGCCGCAGAGCCAGACGAAGTTGTACCAGTTGCGATTCTGCCAAGTCATGTCGCCCCACTTGGGATCGCGACCCTTGGGCTGCTGAATGATTGGGGTTCCCACCCAATAGGCGTAGGCAGCGCGCAAATCGCCGATTGCGCCGTTCTGGAGTTTCTCGACTGTCTCAACGTATTCGCGCTGAAAGCGGCGTTGTGCGCCACTGACGACGGTCAGCTTTTTTTCTTCGCTCTTCTTTGCGGCGGCCATGAAGCGGCGCACGCCAACCGGGTCTGTGCCGAAGGGCTTTTCGCAAAAGACGTGCTTGCCGGCCTCTACTGCGGCCTCGAAATGGAGGGGGCGATAACCGGGGGGAGTGCAGAGCATGACGATGTCGAGATCGCTGGCGATGATTTTTTTGTAAGCGTCAAAGCCGGTAAAACGATGTTCGGCGTCGACTTTTACACGGTCAAATGTTTTGGGGAAACGGCTCTGATCCTTGAGCCAGGCAAGATTGGTTTCGAGCTTGTCTTCAAAAAGATCGCCCATGGCGACCACTTCGACATTAGGATCGGCGGTGAGCAGATCGACCACGGCCTGACGGCCTCGGCCGCCCGCACCGATGAGTCCTGCCTTGAGTTTTGCCGGTCCCGCACCGCGTACCAGTTCCGGTCGCACGATTGTGAAAGCGCCCGCCGTTAGAAACGTGCGGCGGTCTCTCAAAGACTGCGATAAATTAGGATGCTCCATGTCTTCGTCTAACGCTCCCAATCATACCCCGCCCGTCGGGGTTTACGCTGCCGCCATCACACCCTTCCGTGAGAGGTCCAACTATGTGGATCTGGGTGCGGCCATGGAAATTATCGACTTTCTGAGCGCGTCGCCAGCGAAGGGCATCAGCATTCTGGGCACCACCGGAAATTTTTTGCATTTCGATATTGAGGAGCGCGAAAAGTTGATCAGCTTCGGAATCAAGCGCAGCAGCAAGCCAGTGATTGTGGGGATAGCGCATTCGACACTCGACGTTGCGGTGCATCTGGCCGAGCATGCGGCTGGCGCTGGTGCGAGTTTTGCGCTGGTGCTGCCGCCCTATTATTTTCGCTACAGCGTGGAGCAACTGGAGAGCTTCTATCTGCGACTGGGCGAGCGGATGGCCCAGCATCTACCGCTCTATCTTTACAACATTCCGTTTTTTACGGGGGAGATTCCGGTTGCGGTTGCGCACCGGCTGCTGTCGAGCGGAATGTATTGCGGCATCAAGGATTCTTCCGGCAAGCCCGAGTATCTTGAGGCGCTTGTGGATACGGGAGGCACGCTGGTGGTGGGGAACGATAACGCGCTTTGTGTTTCTCGCAAGCAGCATGCGATTGGGGTGATCAGCGGTTGCGCAGCGGCGATTCCGGAATTGATCTGCGCACTTGACCATGCGGTGGTGACTGGAAACACTACTCGCGAAGCGCTGCTATCTGGGTACCTGCAGGAATTCATTGGCTGGCTGGATCGCTTCCCTACCCCGTTTGGCGTGGAAGAAGCTTGTCGTTTACGAAAGCTGCCGGCGCGTCCGGATACGAGCTGGCTGGGGTCTGCGCCTCTCGAAGAGTTTCGTTCGTGGTTTGTGAATTGGTTGCCGGTGATTTTGAGCGATTCTAAGGAAGGATGACGCCCGAAGAATTTCGCACCTACGGCTACGCCGCGATCGACTGGATCTCTCATTTTCTGGAGCACACGCGCGAGTATCCGGTGTTGCCCGAAACCTCGCCCGGCGAACTGGTGGACAGGCTGCCCAGGCAGGGTCCGGAATTGCCGGAGCCCTTCGACCAAATCCTGGAAGATTTTGAGCGGGAGATCGTGCCTCGCAGTACTCACTGGAACCACCCCCGCTTTATGGGGTATTTTGCGAATTCCTCGCCGGGTGAGGGGATCATCGCGGAGATGCTGGCGGCGGCACTGAACCCGAACGGGATGTTGTGGAAGAGTTCACCGGCCGCCACCGAGTTGGAGCAGGTTACGCTCGACTGGCTGCGGCAGTGGATGGGGTTGCCGGAGGGCTGGTTTGGCCAGATTCTCGATACGGCATCGACCAGCACCTTTCACGCAATTGTCGCGGCAAGGGTACACAAGGGGCACAAGTGCTCGGATGCGACGTTGACGCTTTACGCGAGCAAGCATGCGCATAGCTCCATTGAGAAGGGCGCGATGGCGGCGGGAATTGCACGCGAGAATGTGCGGCTGATCGATGTGGATGAAGAGTTCCGCATGCGTGTGGATCTACTGGAAGCGGCGATTGTGGCTGATCTCGCCGAAGGCAAAGTGCCGTTTTGCGTGATTCCGACGGTGGGCACTACGAGCGTCGCGAGCATTGATCCGGTGCGTGAAGTGGTGGCGATCGCGAGACGGCATGGGCTATGGGTGCATGTCGATTGCGCGTATGGCGGCAGTACGGCGATTGATGAGCGCTACCGGCACTTTCTCGATGGGGTGGACGGGGCCGACTCGATGGTGGTGAACCCACATAAGTGGTTGTTTGTTCCGATGGATTTGAGCGTGTTGTATTGCAGGAATCGGGAATGGCTGGGCGATGCTTTTTCACTGGTGCCGGAATATTTGCGAACCACAGGAGATGAGCGGGCTCTGAACTATCACGAGTATGGTTTGCCGCTGGGGAGGCGATTCCGGTCGCTGAAGCTGTGGTTTACGATGCGCGGCTATGGACGCGTCAAGCTGGCCGCGATGATCCATGAGCAAATTGTTGCGGCAAAAAACTTGGCGGCTCAAATTGCGGCACATCCTGATTTTGAAATTTGTGCGCCGGTGCATTTTTCGCTGGTCGTGTTTCGGCACCGGAGATCCGATGAGTTTAACCAGAGTTTGCTCGACGCGGTGAACGAAACAGGTGAGGCTTTGTTGTCACCCAATGTGCTGGCGGGAAGAAAAGTGATTCGGCTGGCGATCGGGAATATCCAGACGAACGCGGCGGATCTGGCAGCAGTTTGGGCGTTAGTGCAGGAGAAGGCTTCCGAGCTTGGCGGATCGATCAGTCGAGAGGGTTGATCCAGGTTAGATCGGGAAAGCGCCGGAAGCCGACGTCAGTGGATGCGAGGGTGGCGCCGTTTTCTATGGCGAGTGCGGCGATCACCGCATCAGTGGTCTCCGGCCCGCGCACTTGTGAAGCTAACATCTGGCTGAGGAAAATATCTTGATGGCGACGACCGGGACTGATCATCACGACTAGTGGCGATTCCCTGATTTCGCCGATGATGGCAAAGGCTTCTTCCGTCGCGAAAGGGGTTTTGCTCAGTCGGGGATTTGTCGATATCCGCACAAAAGCCCAGGCAGACAGCCAAGGCAATCCAATCGTTTCATCTCCAGACAGAATTACATCGAGCCATGCACGCAATCTCTCGTTATGAGCCGACTTTTCGTCGTAAGCGTAGAGAAGGATATTTGCGTCGAGGAGGATCAACGAGAGTCTTCACCTTCGGCGATGGCAATGAGTTGCGAGATGCTGTCGTAGCTCAAACCGGGCTTGAGCCCTAGGGAACGCGGCTTGACTCGAAAGCCCTTGGGCGATTCCCGACGCCGTGTAGCGACGTCCAAGCCATCACGAAGTACCTCGTTCAGAGTGCCTCGAAAGGAAGTCTCCCGAATCTTGGACTCCTCTTGGAGGCGTGCAAGGACATCTTCATCCAATGTGACTGTAGTTCGCATCATTGATGTCATCATGTTAGCATCACTGATGCTACAAAAGCTAAGAAGCTTTGAGTTGCTTGGCGTCTTGATCCGCTGTAGCGGCATTGGCTGAGTCGGTTGAGTGACGGGAGAGGCGGAGGATCTGCGACTCGAGGGCGATGAGGCTGCTCTGCATGTCTTCCTGTCGATGGTCCTGGAAGGCTTCCATCAAGCGCATGGCACTTTCGGCGACGCTGACAGCAGCGATACGCTCTGCAGCACTGCGAATCTTGCGGACCTCGCGCTCGATGGCCGTGCGGTCATTGCGGGCAATGGCAGTCTGGATCTTCTCGATGCGCTCCGGAGCCATCTGCAGGAAGAGTAACAACATGCCCTGGAAGAGACTATTGTCGTTATCGGTGAGACGTGCGGCAAGGCCGTGATCGATTGCCTGCAGTGGTGCGACGCCTGGGATCGCGGCTGTCTCTGCAACTGCAAGCGCTGGTTGCTCGACTGATGCATCGAGATAACGCATGATCGTGTGCACGAGTGTGGTTGGGTTGACAGGCTTGGATGCGTAGTCATTCATGCCAGCCTCAATGCAGCGTTCCCGATCACCAGTCATTGCGTGTGCAGTCATGGCGATGATTGGCAAGTCCCGCAAGCCAAGCTCTTCGCGAATCTTTCGAGTGGCCTCGATGCCGTCCATATATGGCATCTGGACATCCATGAGCACGAGATCGAAAACGTTCTTCTGGAGGGCGCTAAGGGCCTCGAGACCGTTAGCTGCGATCTCAACATGGAAGCCACGTTTGCTCAAAATCGCCAGCACAACCTTTTGATTGACAGCGTTGTCCTCTACCAGCAGGATCTGTGGAGAGCGCCCATCGAGTGAGATTTTTTCGCTGCCGCTAGTCTTCACTTCTGCCGTTGCACGCTTTGGCTTCAGAGCCACTTCGAGCGGCAGACGAACGAAGAACTTGCTGCCCTGGCCCTCGATGCTCTCCACCCAGATTTTGCCACCAAACATTTCGACGAGGCGTCGGGTGATCGTGAGACCGAGGCCGGTACCGCCGTAGCGCCGAGTGATACTGCCATCGGCCTGGGTGAACTTGTCAAAGATTTTTTCGAGTTTATCGGCAGGAATGCCGACCCCGGAATCCTCTACAACCAGTTCGAATTCGGAACGGCCGTCCTTCGGATCGGCGGCGTTTCGCAAGAAGACGCGGACATGGCCGCTTTCCGTGAATTTGATGGCGTTGCTGAGCAGGTTGCCAAGGACCTGACGCAGGCGCATTGGATCGCCATAGACGGTATCGGCGACGTCCGGCGAGACCTCTGCCACCAGTTCCACACGTTTCTGGCGGGCCCGAGCCTGATGGGTCTTGATTGCTTCGTTGACCACGGATTTTAGCTGGAAGGGAATCTTTTCGAGACCCATCTTGCCGCTCTCGATTTTCGAGAGATCGAGGATGTCGTTCAGCAGGGAGAGAAGCGAGTGGGCGCAGCGCTGAGCAGTTTCGAGCTCTTCCCGCTGCTCGCCGCTCAGCGAACTCTCAAGAACGACATCGAGCATCCCGAGGATGCCATTCATCGGCGTGCGCAATTCATGTGACATGTTGGCGAGAAATTCGCTTTTGGCCTGGCTTGCTGCCAGAGCCCGTTCCATTGCTTCGCGTAGCGCGTCGGTGCGCTGCTGGATCCGCGCTTCGAGCATCTCGCGGTGTTCTTCAATCTGAAGATCCCGTTCCTTGAGCGCGTGGATTGTCTCGTTGAAAACTTCACCGACAAACTGGATCTCGTCTCCGGTGCGGCTGACCTGGATTTTCTCCAGCTGACCCAGTTGGGCTTTCTTCATGCCCGCTGCGAGATTCTGTAGCGGCTTGGCCATTAGCGTAACTGTAAAGCGACCGATCGCAACGGCAACCACGAGGAGGATTACCACCATGAGCACACCCTTGCCCAGGTCAAACGTGTTGTAGTGGACGTCATAAGCAATATTGACGAGGATCACCCACAACACCAGTACTGATGTAAACATCGAGAACTTGGTGGCCAAAGATCGGGATTTCGTACTATTACGCAAGCGGATTAGAATTCTTTCAATTTTGCCGTCTAAGGTGTTTCGGCAGTTTTAGTCTGCCACGTTATGCCCCGATATCCCATTAGGGATATTACTTAGTACCAAACTTGAAAAGTACCAATCAGCGGCTCTGCTAGACTGCCTCAAAGATGGTTTCTTTGCCTCGTCTCGCAACAACTCTGTGCGGGATCCCACTATTAAACCCGGTTCTCGCCGCATCAGGCACCTTTGCCTACGGCATCGAATTTGCAGATATTGTCGACTTGAACCTTATCGGCGGAATTGTTGTAAAAGGACTGAGTCGAGAGCCAATTGATGGAAATAAGCCGCCACGGCTTTGGGAAACTGCCTCGGGAATGATCAATTCCATCGGCCTCCAGAACATAGGCGTAAGGGAATTCATCCGTACTAAGCTGCCTCCGCTGGCAAAATACCAAACCAAAATTTTCGCGAACGTGTTTGGCTATGCCCCGGACGATTACTGCGAAGTGATCCGGGCACTGGAAGATGCCGCAGGGATTGCGGCTTACGAATTGAACGTTTCTTGCCCGAATACAAAGCATGGGGGCATATTTTTTTCATCCGACCCGGCGCTACTGGGCATGCTGGTGGGGGAGATTCGGAAGTTGACCAAGCGGCCCCTGATCGTCAAGCTCTCGCCCAATGTAGCCAAAATTGAACCGGTTGCGAAGGCGGCTGAAGACGCAGGAGCGGATGCAATTTCGCTCGTGAATACGGTGATTTCGCTCGCGATCGACGCACGCGCACGAAAGCCTCGGATTGGGGCGGGCTTTGGAGGATTGAGCGGCCCGGCGATCAAACCGATTGCCCTGCGGCTTGTTCATGAGGCATCGAAGGCAGTAAAGATCCCGGTGATTGGCTTGGGCGGGATTGCAACGGGTGAAGACGCAGCAGAGTTCTTGATAGCCGGTGCGAGCGCTGTGGAGGTGGGGACAGCAACCTTTTGGGACCCCGAGGCGCCGGCAAGAATTGCACGCGAACTGGATCGTTTTTGCGAAGAAGAGAAGGTTGCGCGTGCAGCGGACCTGACAGCTACGCTACAGTTTTGAACATGCGCAAAGTGATTTCAACCGAGGCCGCACCAAAGGCGATTGGCCCTTATTCGCAAGCCATTGTGTACAACGGCATCGCGTATTTGAGCGGCCAGATTCCGCTGGACCCGGCGACAGGGCAACTGATAGAAGGCGGCATTGAGGAGCAGGCTGTGCGGGTACTCGAGAATCTGGGAGCTGTGCTGACGGCTTGCGGCTCGAGCTACGGGCAAGTCCTCAAGACTTCGATTTTCGTAAAAGATATGAATGATTTTGCGAAGGTGAACGAAGTCTATTCGCGTTACTTCACCGTGGACCCGCCGGCACGAGCGACAGTACAGGCGGCAAAGCTGCCGCGGGATGTGATGGTTGAGATCGAGGCAATTGCGGCTGTTAGCTAGGGCAGATTAGTCGCTAATTTCGACGAAGCCGATAGATTACTGGACGATCTGAAGCGTCATAGGCGCTGAATATGATGCTCCCGTCTTCGCGGATGTCGATGGAGTCGTAACGAACAAGGTAAGTCGAATCTGTGATGGGCTGCGACAGCATGTGCACATACTCAAGCTGTGCGCCTTTTTGCGAGAGCAGAATCGGGATGCCACTGAACTCAACGGTACCCGAGATGAGCAATTCCCCATTCGTATTGGCATCGAAATCATGGATAAAAGCAAGCTTTGGGCCGACAGGCAAGACATCGCCTGTTTTTGCTCGCACCTTCCAATTTTGCCCATCGCTGCTTTCCATCACGGCCGCATTTCGAAATGGAGCTGTAAGCACGAATCGGGCGTAGAACTTGTTCCTTAGTGCCTGAAGGTGAAATAGCTCAACTACCCGCTGCCCGTCTACTTGGGTCTGGTTTTCGACTACCGAAGCACTCCATATGCTGCCATTATGAAAATAATATCCGGGCTTCCCGCCGGGCACATCGAAGCGCATCATCAGGCGTCCCCCATCATCCAGCGATGCCTGCGTCCAATTCAAAACGTCCCCGCCCCAGACCGGAAGGTAGGAGCCTTGACGGAGCAGTTCCGTGAGCTGAGCACTTACAAACCGAAAGACACGACGGTCGTTGGCTGTGGTGATGCACTCGAAGATCATCTGACCCGCTCGATTGACCGCTAACGCCTTGGCACGTACAATGCGCGCCCCTCCAACATTCTGGTCGAGTGCGATCAATTTTCGCCAGGCACCGTTCTCTGAGCGGAAAATCTCGCCATTGTTTGTCACGGTTAACACGCCGGTTTCGTCTTCGAAAATCGATTCCGCGCCGAGGAAGATTGTTTTCGCATCGGTCAACGGATCCCCCAGCAACAAAATTGCACGGGCGGTATTGCCGGCGATCTCCAGCAGTGCCGTGGGTTCGCCAACCAACAATCGCACACGATCTGCGGCGCTCTGAGCGCGCAGTAGTCCGCGTACATGAAGCGCCTGTAGGATTCCGGCAGGCCGACCGATTCCCAGGATTTCAGAACTCGTTCCAGTGGGTTGAATTTCGGAAACCACAAACGGAGCATCTACCAGCGTTGTAATCCCGCTTTCGTTGACTGTTGCGTGATCGGGCAATCGAGTGGCTACGCGGACAATCGTTGTCGAGCTTGCACTCCAGGTCCAGCGAAGTAATCCTTCGAGTTCCTGGTTCGTTGAGCTCTTCGCGCGACCGTAAAAAAGCACTTGCGGCCCCTCGACCGACAAAAGGCGTGTATTCGCATTCCCTAGCAAGGGCAGTGTGGTCAGCTTTCCGGATTTCAGGATTGCGAGATAAGAAGCATTGCCGATATCGAGGCGCAGGCCAATGGCCCCGTCGGGGCGGGCGCGCAGATTGCCGAAGGCCTTGATCTGGCCCAAGCCAGCAAGCGTCGAGCCGGCACAGAACAGCGATTCAATACGCGCTGGCGCACTTGCCGGAAAACGATACAGACAACGACCGGAGGACTGATTTTCGCGCTGCCCAATGAACACTACGTTGTCCTGGTCATCCAGCGACAACCCAGTTAGAGGACTCCAACTGGTCCGGTCCACTATGTCAAGAACAAACTGCATCCGCGGCCCTGTCTGGTTAGGCAAGGTCTTGGCCGCGTCCCAGAGCAGAGTGAGAACACCATGGTCGTAAAGAAAGAGGCCGTCTCTCGCTGTAGCGTCCGGCGGCCGGAAAAGAGCGACAAACACAAAAGCCCCACGTGCGTTCAACGATTCGCTGCCGATCCGGGGAAAGGCAAGGCCAGCGAACTGACCCGCCGAAGCAAAGCCATCGAGAACTACATATTCGCAGGTCCTCTGGGCACACAGAAGGATGCCGCCGTCATTGCGATTCTCTCCTGCGTTCACGGCGATCAATGTTTGCCCCGTGCGATTCACAGAAGCGCCCTGAAAGCCTGCGACAACTCCACCCGGAAAGGGCGAAGGGACTCCCGCCGAGGCTAAGGCAGTGAGTGTGCCCCCTGAATACTCAAAGACCGCTCCGGCATAGGAATTCAAAGAACCAGTAAAAACCAGGCTGCCTTGTCCATTTGAAACGAAGAATCCGGGCGCAGGCCGCAGGGCCGCAGGACCGTGGGCAAAGGAATTTTCATCCGAGTAGAGAATCGACGGAGTGTAAGACTTCTTCGGACTCACCTCGATTACAGCCCAAGTATCAAAGGAGCCAGGCCGCGAACTCAATCCTTCGTAGGTCAGGCTGGCACGCACGTACAAGGGGCTCGCCGCGAGTGCCGTGAGCAGCCCGGAATCGTCGATCGAAGCAAGGGGATAGGCCTGGCTCAAGGAGTTGAATAACTCCCACTTGAATGCTATTCCCGGCACCGGCTGATTGAAAAAGTCATACGCAAAGGCCTCAAGCTGGTAGCTTTGCCCAACCTCAATCTGGGCGCTCTCGGGCAATATTTTCACGTAGTAGGGAATTACCCTCAGGACGAAGCTGCCAAACACTCCGGCCAATTGCGGTGTCGAAACCCGCAGCCGCACAGACCCAAATTTCCGGCTAGTGACTCTTCCATCACTGGATACGTCGGCAATCGATGGATTCTCGGAAGAATACACGAGCGGTAGCTCCCAGGCTGAACCGTCCACATTCCTCAACAGGGCGCGCAACTGAAGCGTTTCGCCCAGGTAAATGTCGGAACGATCGGCACCGAGGTCAAAAGTCTGCGCTCCCAAGACCGAAGCGAGAACCGAAGCGAGAAGCAGGCGAATCAAGCGAACAGTTCCTCCACCGGCCGATAGTCCCCAAAATCCGCTCCTGGAACATACTGAAATTTACGACCACTTGGCGTATCCAGAATCGATTTCGTCCAATCGATGCCGAGGGCAGAATAGGTCGTTGCCACCAGGTCTTCGAGTCTCACGGGCCGGGCTGCCGCCCAGCCCGGATCTACAATTTTGGCGCCGATCGAATCTGTGCGCCCAAGAATCTTTCCACCGGCAACACCACCACCGGCGATCATGGCGCAGAGCGCGTCTTTGTGGTGATCGCGTCCGCCCCTTGTATTCAGGTTGCCGGGCGTGCGGCCGAACTCTCCCATCGCTAGAATCAGAACGCGCTGTAGATCGTTGCTTGCGGCCAAATCGGCAATAAGATTGCCCAATCCCTGATCCAGTTCAGAGCACTTGCGAGCCAAATTGCCGTAAACATCGACGTGCATGTCCCAGCCGTCGGATTGAATGGAAATGAAGCGTGCTCCGTTTTTGGCCCGAACCGCATTTCGCGCCACGATGCAGGCGCGCCCGAAATCTGAGTCCCCATAGCGTTGCCGTTCTTCGAGAGTCTGCCGGAAAACATTGACAATAGAATCGTCGTACATCATGCCCTGCGCCAGTGTGTAGAAGGCAGCATGATTCCGTAACAGAGGATCGTAAGGATTGCTTCGAAGCGCGCCGTCCAATTGTTCCAGCAGGCGATAGCGGTTCTCGAATATCCGCTTGCTGTCAGATCCAAAATATTGGTGCTTCAGGAGGGCGAAGCCTTCGTCGTTGAGAAGTGGCTGCGCTGGCTCATAACGTCCATCCAGAAACTTTGCGCCTTCGTTTGGTAAGCCATTCAGAGCAAGGAAGGGCGGGAACTTGCCTGTGATCTGGGACTCGGCTGCGATCACTGCTCCAATGTGCGGCGTTTCGGAGTTGAACGCCGGATTGGCACGATGTCCCGTCTGCAGGTTGAACTGGCCGCGCTCATGGGCACCTTCCCAACCCTCAATCGAGCGAACCAGATGAAGGTGCCGGGACTGTCTAAGGAGGACAGGAAAGAGCTTTCGGCTTAGTACAATGCCGCCGATGCCCGGTTGCGGATCGAAGTCTCGAGGCGTCCAGGTACCGGGCTTGAAGTCGAAAGTATCTACATGGCTTGGAGCACCATTCAAATTCACAAAAATAACCGCATCGGCAGTAGCTCTCGGCGTGACCTTAGGCGATGACCCCGTCTCGGCCCGCAGTGCGTGACTGCTCGCGAACATCGCTGCAACAGAGCGAATCAATTGGCGGCGCGGATAGAGAGTCATGGATTGATCCTAGTGATTGAAGATGAATTCGAGCTGATTCAGATAAGCCCACATCAGGTCGGCCAGCCAAAGCTCACGAGGCAAGCGCCGGGCGGCGAGTGAGAGCTCATAGTCGCGCTCCGTTGGCTCACGCCCTAATACAGCAAGAATCATTTCCCGGATCGCTTCACGATCTGAGGCTCCGCTCGAGAGCAAGCTCGCCACTCGATTGGATCCAGAGAAATAGACGTTACCGAAGGTTCTCGAAACTACCATTTCGTGATTCATGAAATAGAGTGCCTGAATCGAGCTGGACTTTGTATTCGGGGGAGTTGTGAGCCAATCTCCTCTTCCAAAAATACGCAAAAATTCGAGAATCGAACCGTCCTGTCGGGGCTCGGTCGGGTCTGGCAGTTGATGAGCAGAGCGCAAGGTTTGTGCTTGTCCCTCTACAAACATGGAAGCTTCGCTCCCGGTGGCTGTCGTGACAGCGTCGAACAATTCTTCAGCTGAGAGTCTGCGGGCACTCTGCCTGGCATAGTAGCGAGACATTACGGGTTGCCAGCCGGAGGCCGGAATGCTCGATATCTGATAGGCGCGCGACTCGGCCATCAGCCGAATCATTCCGTAGAGATCATAACCGCTCTCTACAAAACGGGTTGTCAAGGCCTCCAGCAATTCCGGATTGGCTGCATCCATACGATCCAGATCAAAGGCGTCGGGCGGATCAACGAGCCCCGCGCGAAAGAAATGTGCCCAAAGGTAATTGACGGTTGCGCGGGCGAACTGTCGGTCGGCAGTGATCATCCGCGCCAATTCCGAGCGCCAATTCCCGGACGTCGGTTTCTCGCCGCTAAACAGGTAAACAGGAGTGTAAATCGCTCCAGACCGGGACGGCCTCGGCCCTGGGTTGCTGGGATCATCGAGCACGCCGTTGTAACCACCTGCTTTGCGGTCGCTCAAAATTCCCTTGCGAAAATAACTATAGGAATCGAGCGGAATCTGCTGGATATTCAAGCGCGAAAAGAAAGCAGATTGCCGCCAAAAATCAGCTCTGGACTTCTTGCTGAGAAATAAATTGATTGGTTCCAGACGTCGGCGCCCATCGTGGCACGAAATGCATTGAGTCTGTACGCCCAGGAATTGAGACGTAGCCCGGTTTGTGAGTTCGTCCCAAGTGTCTTGAACCGGGTCGGTTGGTTGAATGGCCCGCATGGACCAATTCGGAGGCCCGGAGGCGTGTGAATCGCCTTGAGCCGAGATCAATTCGCGCACCACCCCGTCAAATGGACTTCGGGCAGCGACCTGATTCCGGACATAGCGATAAAACGCATTTCGACCCGGAACGCCGATCAAATAGTAATAGGAGGAAGTCACCTGGTAAGTCCTGAGCAGATATTGAGTCCAATAATCGGTGAAGGCCTCCTTTGCCATCAGCTGCTCGATGACGGCCTGCCGTTTGCCAGCGGACTGATCCAAAAGAAAGGATTTCAACTGATCTACTTCGGGGATTTTCCCGGTCAGATCGAGACTAATTCGCCGTAAGAATTCCGCGTCCGTTGAATCTGAAGAAACGGGAATCGCGTCGCGCTCCATGGCAGCGAAGAGAATATCATCGATGAAGTTGATGTTCGCTGAGGAAGGCTTAAGAAGGGGGCCCACCCAGCGGTGCGCCGATGAATATCGGGCAGCAGCAATTCTATCCTGCTCGCGGTTGGAGAAAACTACTCGGGTCGCCGCAGGATAGTTCGGGCACTCGCCTCCACTCTGGGCGAGCGTCGTTATCGCAAGTAGTGCGGTCAACACAGGGGGAATCTTAACACAGTAGCCGAAAAGCATGGAACGTCGTCAAGGACTCTCCTCGGTCTTTCGACAGCGATAGATTGTGACTGTCGGCTAGGGTTTTTTCGTCGGCGCGCTGGGCATCTCAGGATGCGAGGAGAACTGCTGTTGCGGCGGCTGTAGCTTGACTTGTATCGTGCGTTCCGTTTCGCTCACGTTGTAGGTCTGGCCAAAAGTCTGGTAGTTGCGGGCAATCACCTGCACGAGGATGTCGCCTTGAGGGATTGGTGGAATCTTGACCCACCCTTCGGTGTTGGTGCGCAATTCCCAGTTCTTGGTGATCTGCTTGCCGAGCTTTACGACGCTGCGGCCCTTGATGAAACGTACGATGACGCTAGCGCGGTCTACGGGCTTACCGATGTCATTGGTGACTTCGACTCGCAAGGCAGTCATTGGGGTATCCGCAAAGACCGGGACGGCAAACAGAGCGGTCAGTGCAAGGGCTTCACGGCGTGTCTTCATATTTCTAGTTTAGGACAGGTCGGGGATGAGAAAACGTGCGGGTCGTCCCAGATATTCGCTCACGGCTTCAGCAGCAAGGTAGCCACTGCGGACGGCGCCCTCCATAGTGGCTGGCCAGCCGCTGCGGGTCCAGTCACCGGCAAGAAACAAATTAGGAATCGAGGTGCGCGAAAGAGGCCGTTTTGCCTCAAGACCAGGCTTGGCGCGAAAGGTGGCCTTGGCTTCTTTAACGACATGGGCTTTGATCAGAGTCGCTGCGGCAACGGCGGGGAGAAACTCGACAAGCTCGCCCATTGCGAGGTCGATGATTTCCTGCCTCTGCATCTTCAGCATCTGCTCGGAAGCACTGACAACCAGCATCAGATAGCGGCCCTCGCCCTTGTTGTAGAACCACTGGATGTTGCGGTCGAGTAGCGTGCCGTGGGGCATCGTTGTGACGGGGCGATCAAACCAGAGATGTATGCCGGTAATTGACGAGGGCTCAAAAGCGTTGTAGTCGATTGGTAACTGGGGAACCAGACGAGCGAGACGATCCGAGGGAACTGCGCTGATGTAGACTTTCCCAGTGACCCATTCCCCGGCGACGAGAACGCCGCGTTCCGGGTGGAAAGCTTCAACACTCGCACGCTCGCGCTGAACGACATTTTCAATTCCACCCCTGTACAGCTGCCCGAGACGCACCTTGGGGATGCCCATTTCGTAAGTATCCGACGCAGCCATAAAACCAAGCCACATCACCTGGAAACCATGGGCGGCGGCCATCTGGTCGAGTTCGACATTGATCGCACTCAGCAGGACCTGGCGCCAGAAGCGTTCGATCAATCGCGCGGGTTGCTTTTTTTCCTTGAGCCAGTAGAGCATCGAAATTTGATCCAGGTCCTTGCGCGAACGGCGTTCCAGTCGCAAGGCGAGCATGGCGCGGCCTAACGCCAGTTTTTCACCGAAAGTGAGCCAAGTGGCACGAAGAAAACTCTCAGCGAAGTGGAGAGGTGCCGGGAGGATGCCACGGCGCAGAGAGGAAGTCCGGCCACCTGGTTCCATAAAGTAAAATTCGCGATGGAATTCAATGCCCTCAACGACACCCATGCGGCGGTAAAAGTCGAGCAGGTTGACACAGCATTTGAGAAGGATGTGCTGGCAATTGTCAATTTCTTCTTCTTGGCCGTCGCCGAGAGGAATCGAGTAGGATGTGGCTCGACCACCGAGGAATGGCTTTGCTTCAAAGAGTTCCACTTGAAACCCTTGACTACCGAGAGCGGCTGCCGTAGCCAGACCGGCTAGGCCACCACCGATGACGATGGCGTCCTTCATCGGGATGCTAGCGTGTGGCTCGAGCCCAGTTCCGCTTGCCCCCACCACCAGAATCGTTCAGCAATATGTACGCAATAACGCCGCACACTGCATAAAACAATAGGTCTTGAAGAAACGATTCCATGAGTCTCCATTATGACCTGAGACGCAGTTACAAGCAACGGGCATTTACGCCCAATAGCCTCGATACCAACCGAGTGCCAGTGCTTCGAGGCCAGCGACGAGTGGAAAAGCAATAGCAGCCCAGAGCCATCTACCCCTCCGAATCAAATGACCCTGAGCCGTGAGAATCAACACAATGAATGCTAGAGACTCATGTAATGGAAGCATACAGAGGGGGCAGTGTTTCACCCCGGCATGGTGAATGTTGCATTGCGTGGCAGCGCCAGCCCACCAGCTTCGACACCCGCATTGGAAATAAAGTCCGCATAGGTCGAGATAAAAGGCACAAGTGATCGCTGCCAGCAGTAGAAAACCGCCGAACTTAAGCGCGAACTGCCGGTTTTGCAAGAAGTCGAATTGCATTTTCGATCAGTCTGAGACCGGCATTGCCCTCAAGGGTGAGCAGGCTTTCGGGGTGAAACTGGACGGCTTCGATAGGTAGTTCGCGGTGGCGGACACCCATGATGATTCCATCTTCGGTTTCGGCAGTAATTTCGAGCTCTGGCGGTAGTGCGCTGCGGCGGGCGTAGAGCGAATGGTAGCGGCCAACGTGGAGTGGATTCGGGAGGCCGACGAAGACGCCAAGACTGCTGTGGTTTACCTTCGACTGCTTGCCGTGCACCGGATAATCAAGCACATCCAGTACACCACCGAATGCCTCTACGATGCCCTGGAGCCCTAGACAGACACCAAACACAGGAATGCCGTGCTGGGCGCAATACTGAACAGTCTGAGGGACCTTGAAATCAGCGGGTCGGCCCGGACCGGGCGACATGAGAATCATGGTTGGGTCCACTTCGCTGATGAGAGAAAGATCAAAACCTGAGCGATAGGTCACAACTTCAGCGCCAGCCTGGCGCGCATAGTTGGCCAAGGTATGAATGAAGCAATCGTCGTTGTCAATGAGCATCAGCTTCACCGGAGCGCCGAGCTTGCGGGCAGCCGTGATCGCCTTTGTGTCATCCGGTTTAGGAGCAAGAGCGCGGAAAAAACTGGTGGCTTTCAATCGCGTTTCGTTCTCTTCGGCGGCTGGATCGGAATCGTAGAGCAGTGTTGCACCAGCAGGATACTTGGCCCAACCGTCTTTGAGATGGACGGTGCGAATCAGGATGCCGGTGTTGATGTCGCCGCTGGATAGGCTGATCAAGCCGATGGCCCCACCGTACCAGCCACGGGCAGTCTTTTCGAGATTCTCGACAGCTTGCGCGGCAGCTTTCTTGGGTGCGCCGATCACCGTGACGGCCCACATGTGGGTGAGAAAGGCATCGAGCGAGTCGTACTTGGGATCGAGAGTACCGATCACGTGATCGACGGTATGGAAGACTCCTGCATAGCTTTCGATCAGGCGACGACCGATTACTTCTACCGTGCCCGGCATACAGACACGGGATTTGTCATTTCGGTCTACGTCGGTGCACATGGTCAGCTCGGACTCTTCTTTGGCAGAGTTGAGCAGCTGTTTGATATTTTCGGCATCGACCAGTGGATCGCCAGTGCGCTTGGCGGTGCCAGAGATGGGGCAAGTCTCAACACGGTCGCCTTCTACCCGAACAAACATTTCCGGCGAAGCGCCAACCAGTTGCTCCTCGCCAAACTGAATCAGAAATTCATAGGGGCTGGGGCTGGCGAGCTGGATCCGTTCGAAGAGCTCAGATGGTTTGCCGGAGTATGTCGTGGAGAAAGTCTGGCGCAGAACTACTTCGTAAAAATCTCCAGCCTTGAAGCCAGCGCGACAGGTCTCGACCTTGGCCATGTATTCAGCGGGTTCGTGGTCTGCCTCGATGGGACGAGGCTTGCGCTTGACCGGCTTTGAGACTGGGCCAGCTTCGCGAGCGATGCCTTTAGTAGTCTTGCCGTCCAAAGTGAATTCGAAGCTGACGCGTTCGATCGCTTCTTTCTTGCGGTCCATCAGATAGATTTCGTCGCAGAGAAAGAGGTGCAGGTCTTTGACTCCTTCGCGCGGCAGCTTCAGTTCGATCGGGTCGAACTGAAAGAGGAGATCGTAGCCGAAAGCACCAATCAGGAACAGGTCGCGAACTTCGGGGTTGGCGAATTCCCGCATGAGGCTTCGCAGGATCGAGAATGCAGAGGGTTGCCGTGAGCGTTCTTCTTCGCTGAAAAGCTTGGGCAGCGGCTTTAGAAGACCACGCAGAATTGTGGGTTCACTGGTAAACGCCTCCCAATGCGGGTGAGCCCCGAGAACATCCTGGATCATCGTGAGGAGGATTTCCCCACGCTGATTGAGAGCGCGGAATTCCATGTCACGACCACTAGCAATAATCTCGAGCGGCGGTGCGACGCTGGCAAAATCCCAACGCGAATAGCGCCCCGGATATTCGTAGCCGGAGGACAGAAAGACACCACGTTTCTTGTCGAGTTCGCGAAGCCACTTCACCAGCCCCTTGGAGTAGGGGAGCTTGGAGGTGGAACGCGAAACGGCTATTCCGGTGCGGCTTTGGTATTCAATCTGAGACATCGCTATCTCTGATGATACCTTTCGAGTGATTTTCACATGGTCAACTCGCGA